>CAZKHH010000008.1:0-34304 GCA_964552485.1 uncultured Dehalococcoidales bacterium
GGCCAACAAACAAGGCAGCGATGGCTTATGCTTCCTTTGAGTGCCGATGGGGCAGTCACGGGCCTGCTAGCCATCGGCCGGACGAACACTCTCGACCCTTTCACCGACAGTGACCACGAGACAGCACAGGTACTAGCCGATACCGCAGGCATAGCCGTAGAGAACACGAGACTCCGCCAGCAGGTCGAACGCGGATACCTCTGCACAATGCTTGTGCTTACGGGTGCAATCGATGCCAAAGACCCTTACACCCAGGGACACTCCAGACGCGTCGCCCGATATGCAGTGGCAACGGGACTTGCCCTCAAGCTTTCAGACAGGTCCCTGCAAACGCTTGAGTACGCTGCGGTTCTTCACGACGTAGGAAAGCTGGGAATCAGCGACTCCATACTCCTGAAGTGCACGGCTCTGACCGGTTGCGAGCGAGCTATCGTTGAAGATCACCCTGTCATCGGCGCGGCGATCGTCCGTCGAGTCCCGTTCCTCGCCGACACTGTGAGCACAGTGCTCCACCACCATGAACGATATGATGGAAAGGGCTACCCTCATGGGCTGACAGGTACGGACATCCCGATGGGAGCACGCATAGTCGCTGTTGCAGATTCGTTCGACACGATGACCACTGACAGGCCTTACCGCCGGGCACTTACCGTGAACGAAGCTATGATCGAACTGCACCATAAACGAGGCTCCCAGTTCTGTCCGGAAGCAACGGACGCATTTGCGGCGGGTTTCGCGCTTCACCGCGATGTAATCGAGCGACAGTCTTTGCTCTTCGAGGCATGCGGAGCCGGCACACAACCGAGTGCTTGACAGGGCGTTTCCGGGACAGCACCATACCTGCCGATGCGAATCAGGATCCTCGGGGCGCACAATCTCGAATCGCGCGGCACCAGGTGCATTTCCCTTCTGATTGATGACCGGCTGGCGATTGACGCCGGCAGCCTGACGTCCAGTCTGTCTTTTGATGAGCAGACGCGGCTCGACGCACTCATCATCACCCACAGGCACATGGACCACGTGCGTGACCTCCCGGGCATCGGACTTGCTCTGCGAACGCGTCAGAAGAGTCTCCCCGTGTATATGACGAGACAAACCGCGGAAGCAGTAAAGGAGCATTTGCTGAACGGGGTGCTATATCCCAGGCTCTACGAAACCAGCGGGGACACACCACCTCTTGAACTGCGCATGATGTCGATCGACGCATCATTTGAAGTCGGCGGTTTCACGGTGCAGCCGCTACCGGCCACACATGTCGATGGCACGGCAGGCCTGCTGATAAGCGAAGCGGGAGGCAGCTCCCTCTATTTCACGAGTGACACCGGCCCATTTCACGATCACACACGGGCTGCTATCAATAACGTGCAGGCCATTGTCACGGATGTCACGATGTCCAATGCTCACGAGGCTATGGCTCTTGAGGCCGGACACATGACGCCCGGTCTGTTGCAACACGAGATGGTTCTGCTCAAGAAGTCTGGAGCAGGGACGCTCCCGCGTGTGGTGGCGGTACATCTGGACTTGCTTGAAGAGCCCGTCATCCGCGAAGAACTTGCGGATGCTGCACGACGCATGGAAATACGGATAGACGTCGGCTACGCAGGCATGGAGTTCGAGTTGTGTCGATAATGAGGAGCACCATACCTCACGCCCGACCGATTACGGGCTGACGCACTCATGCATATGAGTTGGGGCTGTTAAGCGGGTGGCGCGGCTGACGCCGCCCACCCGCGGTCAGAACCATGACAGTCTATTTGAGCTTGCCGCCGGACGGCACTTGCGGCTCAGACCAGAAATTCATGTCGTGATACTCATACGGTCGGGTCGTGAGAACTTCTTCATTCAGGTCCACGCCGAGCCCGGGTCGTTCGGGAAGCAGCATACACTCATCAACAAGCGCGGGGAACGGCTCCTTGAGCACTTCCTTGTAGTACGGCGGATCGATGGCAAAAAACTCGTGGATGGTAAAGTTTGGAACGCACGCCTCAACTTGGAGATTCGAAGCAACCATGACCGGACCGCCGGCGCTATGTGGACTGAATCCAATGTAGTACGCATGCGCCATATCGGCTATCTTCTTCATCTCGGAAATGCCACCGGCGTGGCACGGGTCAGGATTGATAGCGTCACAGGCGCGCTTCTCGAAGTAGTCCCGGAAACACCACCGGGTCACGACCCGCTCTCCCGTCAGAACCACAATATCAGTTGACGCCGTGACGGTTGCCAGGTCTTCAACCGGTGCATCGGTAGGCAGCGGTTCCTCAAACCATGCCGGATTGTACTCTCTCACCGCCTGAGCAAACCGTATTGCGCCTTTAGTGTTCAGCCGGGAGTGACAGTCGAGCATGAGTTCCACGTCATCACCGACCGCTTTCCGTACGCGGGCCACATTATCGAGCACCTTGCGAATATCAGCCTCTGTGGCAGTGAACACGTCCAAGCCCCAGAAGGGATCCCACTTGAGCGCCTTTGCGCCGCGCTCTTTGACTTCGCGCTCTGCGAGCCACACGTAATCGTCCGTGCTCTGCGCAGGAAACCACCAGCCATTGTGATACACCCGGACACGATCGCGTACAGCGCCGCCAAGCAGCTTGTACACGGGTACGCCCAGGCTCTTGCCGAGGATGTCCCACATGGCCATGTCCAGGGCGCTCATTGCACTCGAGATGATGAAGCTGGGCCTCCAGTACGCATTGCGGAACATGGTCGACCAGTGGAGTTCTATGTCCCGGGGATCCTTGCCTATGAGGTAGCTACCGAAATGCTTGATGCAGGCCTCCACATCCTTGTCGTGCGCCTGAGTAGTTCCCTCGCCCCAGCCATAGATGCCCTCGTCTGTCTCAACCTTGACGAAGAGCCAGTTCCAGGTAGGCTTGTAGAGATAAGTCTTGATACCCGTGACTTTCATGGACACTCTCCTTTCACACTTGATTACCACATGCTGCGCACAGCGTACGCCAGCCACTCAGGTCTACGCCAGCCCGCACTCCACCTGTTTGCGGAACCGTTCCCAGTTCGCATCAATCGCCCGTTGGATCTCCGCGAGGGTGGACTCATTGCGTTCGGGTTTGAACAGGTGGTTGAACCGGCCCTGAATACTGAGATAGTCGTCGATGGGTTGGGGAAAGACCTTGCCCTCGAGAATCGCCTTGCTCTTGAGATTGAACGTGAGACGCTCGTCCTCATATTCGTAGAGCGCCCACGCGCCGGTCTCGACAGCCAGCCGACCTATTTCAAGCGTCTTATCCATCGGAAACCTCCAGCCGGGGGGGCAAGGAGAGAGGATCTCGATGTACTTGGGACCGCGGACCGACATGGCTTTCTTCACCTTACGGTACAGGTCCTCCTGATATCCTGGAACCGCCGTCGCCATGTATGCGATACCGTGCGCACGCATGATTGCAGGAAGGTCTTTCTTCTGCTCCGTCTTACCGGCCCATGTCGTGGTCGTCCATGCCCCGAACGGTGTTGCACCGCTTCTCTGTATGCCCGTATTGGAATACATCTCATTGTTGTAGCAGATGTATATGAAGTCGGTGCGCCTTTCAACGGCGCCCGAAAGAGCCTGAAGTCCAATGTCGTACGTACCACCGTCTCCAGCCCATACGACAACATTGATGTCTTCCCGTCCCTTCCGGCGGAAGCCCGACACGAGCCCTGAGGCAGCGGCGCCTGAGGCTTCAAAGGCTGTGCTTACAACGGGCACATCCAGGGATGTCTTTGGATATCCACCAAGGCAGACCACGGCGCAGCAGGCTGGTATAACGAGCACCGTATCAGGGCCGAGCGCCTTAAGTGCAACGCGCATCGCAAGAGACGAGGGACAGCCGGGACAAGCACCCCCACCGGGACGGGCAAACTCTTCAACAGGAAGGTCCTTCACTGCCATTTCACTTCACCTCCTCACTGTCCAGGTCCCACCATTCCATCTCAACGGCAACACCCTCCACCACCTTACGGACCATGGAGGAAATCTCGGTGCAGGTTACGTCTTTGCCACCCAGACCGGCGATGAAACCGTGAACGGGAGTATTGACGTGACCGTACAGAGCTGACTTGAGTTCGACGTATACGCCGCCTCCCGAACCGATCGACACGTTGCGGTCGACAACAATGACGGTACGTCCACGCGCGACCTCCCGCAGCGCCTCGTTCGGAAACGGTCTGAACAAGCGGACACGTGCAAGGCCGACCTTTACGCCCTCATCGCGCAGCTGTTGTATGGCAACCTTCGCTTCCGCTCCAAGTGCGCCCATTGCCACGAGCAGATACTCCGCGTCGTCACAATGGACTGTCTCAAGCGCGTCGCCATGATACGTTCCGAATCGCTCTTTCCACGCGGCACATACTCGCGGCAGATATGCCTTCACACGTTCGTGCGCGAGTTGCATGTCCTTCCGCATTCCACCGTATTCAGACTGTGGCAGCATGTTTGCGTAGGTAACCGGGTCGTCGGGATCGATTCGCCAGGCCGCCTGGTACGGCGGCAGGAAGGCGTCGATATCCGACTGATCAGGCACCTCGACCGGCATGGATGTGTGCGAAAGGACGAAGGCGTCGTAGTTCACCATCACAGGCAGCTGGATGTCCTCCATCTCCGCAAGCCTGTACGCCTGCAGGATAGTGTCGAATATCTCCTGGCAACTTGAGCAGTACAACTGCACCCATCCGGTATCCCGTTGAGCCAGCGCGTCGGTCTGGTCGGCCCATATGTTCCAGCCAGGCCCGAGCGTCCGATTGACGTTCACCATAACGATAGGAAGGCGTGACAGCGCTGCCCAGTGAAGCATCTCATGCATGAGCGCCAATCCGTGCGAAGAGGTTGCAGTGAACGTGCGGATACCGGTGACGGCCGCGCCGATGACCGCGGCCATCGCGCTGTGCTCACCCTCCACACGCACATACTCAGCGTCAAGCTCGCCGGTCTCGGTGTATTCGGCCGTCTTCTCCACGATGACCGTTTGAGGTGTTATAGGATACGCTGCAATGAATTCAGGGCGGGCCATCTGGGCGGCCTTGGCGGCAATGCGGTCGCCAGTATCAATCAGAATCATTGGCCAAGTCCCTCCCTTTCCATAGTGATTGCGCCACGCGGGCACTCGTTTGCACAGATGCCACAGCCCTTGCAGTAGTCATAGTCAATCGAGACAGATCCATCCTCAGCGCGATTGATGCACGCATCAGGACACCCTATCCAACAGAGCAAGCACTTCACGCACTTCGACTGATCAAGCACGGGGCGGAAGTCCCTCCACGCTCCCGTCTTGCCCATCACTCCATCCGCCGGCCGTGAGATAGTGGCCTTCACCTTCTGATTCACCTGTTCACCTCCGTGTGTTCAAAAGCCTCTCGCGCGGCAAGAGCATTCCGTTCTCCCGCCTCACCTTTCCATTGCTGTTGTATGGCCTTTTCAATGGATTCAAGGCTCACCATATCGGTTACACGCGGCACAGCGCCAAGAATCGGCGTATTGATAATGGGTATGCCACCGACACGCAGTCCGTAGTTGACCGCTATCGCGGCAGCATCGACTACCGCCACACGAAATGACGTCGAGAACGAAAAATCTCCCGGGAACCTGGTTGTATTCAGAATGAGGGTGCCCTCGGCCTTAAGCCCGGATGTGACATCCACCAGCTTCAACAGGCCCGGGTCCAATACGATAGAGATGTCCGGATTGTAGATCTGGCTGCGAAGATTGACCTCTTCATCCGATATACGGGCAAACGCCTTGACCGGTGCGCCTCTTCGTTCGGCGCCGAACAGGGGAAAGGCTTGAACTCCACGATGACCTTCAAGCAACGCTGCAGCCACCAGGATGTTGGCGGCAGTAACCGCGCCCTGCCCACCGCGACCGTGGAACAGTATCTCCACCATTTCACCTCACCTCCCTCTGTTTCGAGTTCTAGGCATGCCCATCGACGTCTGGAGCAGCCACTCCCAAAAAGAAGGGGGCATGTCATATGACATGCCCCCTACCAGGTTCACTGGCACACTAAGATCACAAGGCTAATGGCGTTGCCAAACATCGTTCGCCGTCCGCAAGGATACTCCTGTTCCGCCCGGGTGACAACCCTCCTTTCAATGCCATTCTGCGGTCATCCAGTCTCTTTGCCCGTCTTCACCTAATGCAAGGACGATGCTCTTATGGTACGTTCACATCCAAGGCTATGGACGTGAAGCTGAGACGGCTTTTCCCTTCGCCACCGGCGAAACTGTTCATCTTTCTGGCAGGACTGCTGGCGCTGTTGCTGCCAGGGTGCGAAGCTGATGTGTCTGGGCCGCGTTACCGCGAGGAGACGCTACCGGCTGACGCTGTCAAGGTGACACCAGGAAGCGACGATCATCCGCCCATACTCCACTGCACGGAATTCCTACCACCAGAACCGGTCTCGGGCAGGGTGAACACAATGGGCGCTGAGGATTCTGCGTTTGTTCTGGCTGACGGTCGTACGCTCTATTTCTGGTTCACGCCCGATGTACGCGTACCCCCCGAGCAGCAAGTCCTCGACGGTGTTACCGGCATCTACGTGAGCCATCTGCTCGACGGACAATGGAGCGAGGCACAACGAGTGACGCTCCGGGAGCCGGGCGATGTTTGCCTTGACGGCGGCGTGTACGTCAGAGGCGACGAGATGTGGTTCTGTTCGATACGTGAAGGGAACTACCGTGAAATTGACATGTGGACTGCACGATTGTCAGACGGTGAGTGGCAGAATTGGCAGAACGCAGGTGAGTTACTTAATGTGGGATATGGCGTAGGCGAGATGCACATCACGACGGATGGTCAGGAACTATACTATCACTCCGACCGTCCGGGAGGTACAGGCGGGCGGGATATCTGGATGACAGAGCGGAAGGATGACACCTGGAGCGAGCCAGTCAACGTAACGGCAGTGAACTCTCCAGATATGGATGGGTGGCCATTCGTGACTGAAGACGGCTCCGAGTTCTGGATTACACGAACGCACATGGGCACTCCAGCGCTGTTCAGATCAATCAAGACTACTTCAGGTTGGAACGAGCCTGAACTCATCATCTCCCAGTTCGCCGGCGAGGCATCCCTCGACCGCTCGGGCAACGTCTACTTCACACACCACTTCTTCTCTGAGGGTCAAATGATAGAAGCGGATATCTATGTCGCCCGGCGCGTATAATAGGCCTTCCCGCTGATCGCATCCGGTGATATGCTCACCGCAAGGCCGATACGATAAGGAGCGCCAGATGGAGCTTTCAACTTATCGCGACTACGCACACGAACTAGAGAGGCGACTGCGGCTCAAGGCTTTTCCTCTTGCCATCCGGTTGTTGCGGATAGGAGAGGAACTCCCCCAGAACCTGGTCCGCCCGCTGCGCGATCGTGGCCATCACATCTCCCTCTGCCAGGCATTCGAAATCTCGCGCAGAAGCGGCACACCAATGGCTGTTCTCAGGGAAGACATGTGGTGTCCGGAACCCGTAATAGGATTCGGCCTGCAGGAACCACCGGTGTACTTCATGGAAGGCAACAACCGCTATCCTCGCGATGTCTCTTGTCTGGAGGCTGGCCGCATCTATGCAGAGGAGCTACCTAAACTGCCGGTCGACATCTATTCCGGTGTCCTGTCTTCACCGTTGCACAGCACACCGTTCGAGCCGGACGTCATCACCATCTACTGCATACCGGCGCAACTCAGCACGCTGCTTCTCGCCCATGAGTATAAGGATGGCCACAACCTGAACTGCAATCTCTCAAGCCATGCGGCCTGCGTGTACGGCGTCGTGCCGACGCTTCTCACGGGGAAAGCCCAGATAGGCATTCCATGCCGCGGCGACCGCTATGCGGCCATGGCCGAGGACGACGAGATGCTATTCACCATTACGGCATCCAGATTTGCAGAGTTAATCACAGCACTTCGATATCTGGAGACAACAGGGACAACGTATCCGCAGGCATATCGTCTGCGCTTCGAGTACCCCCTGCCCAAGGCTTACAAGGAAATCGCGGACATCATGGGATACCTGGAGTAGGATAACTCCACCTAAGGTGGTCGCATGTGGCCGTCTGCACGTATTCTTCCGCGTCGCCAGGAGAACCCTGGTTCTTCTCACATGGAAGCGTCCGTTCTTTGAGGTCACGAGGTGCTCTGCTACAATTCAGGCTGAGTCGCAACCTTTTCTGCATAATCGACTCACTACCCGCTTTTGATGATGGAGAGACGCGACTACTACGAAGTCCTGGGAGTCGAACGCTCCGCCAGCGAGACCGAGATCAAGCGTGCCTATCGCGCACGTGCTATGGAATGTCACCCCGACCGTAACAATGGTAACCCGGAGGCCTCCAGCCGAATGAAGGAGGTCAACGAAGCATATGCGGTCCTCTGTGACTCACAGAAGAGGCGTCTATACGATGTGTACGGTCACGAAGGACTGTCAGGGTACAGTCAGAATGACATCTTCAGCGGCGTAGACTTCTCCAGCCTCTTCCGGGAGTTCGGAATGGGCGGTTTCGGTTTTGGCGAGAGTCTATTCGGAAGCATCTTCGGCCGGGGCCGCGCCGCCACGAGAGAGAGACGCAGGGCACCTGATCTCAGGTACGACCTCCAAGTCACACTTGAGGAAGCGTTCACTGGAATCGAGAGAACCCTTGAGATTCCACGCCGCCGAACATGCACATCATGTCGAGGCAGCGGCGCGAAAGAAGGCGCCCATACCACGTGCACATCATGTAACGGCACGGGGCAACTAGTCAACGAGACTCGCTCCGGCATTGGCGTGTTTCGCCAGATATCCGTATGCGGCACCTGCGGGGGCAGCGGCATGATGATACAAGAGCCGTGCTCCCTCTGCCAGGGCAAAGGTGTGCTCGAGGAGACTCACGAAGTGAGCATCACGCTGCCGGCCGGTGTCGACACGGGCTACACAACCAGGCTCCAGGGAGAAGGAGAGCATGGTGATGGAGATGTGACACCCGGCGATTTGTACGTGGTAGTGCATGTGGCCTCTCATCCCGTATTCGAGCGCCAGGGAGACGATCTGTACACTTCACGGGACATAGGAATTGCGCAGGCTGCACTAGGTGCTTCGATTGCAGTGCAGTCGCTCGATGGCGAAACCACCCTCGAAATCCCCGAGGGCAGCCAGACCGGCTCGCTGTTCCGGCTGCGCAAGAAAGGCATGCCTCGCCCGGGCAGCAAGAACCGGGGCGACCTGTATGTAGTCGTGAGGGTCGTTACTCCCACGGACCTGACGGAGGACCAGAGGGAACTGCTACGCACGTTTCAGTCGTCTGAGGAAGAGAGGACGACGTCGTGACGCCACGGCTTTCGCTGTCCACGATGTGGGCCAAGTATCACTACGAGGACCTCTACGAATTCTCGTGCGATGCCAAGACATGGGGCTACGATGCTATCGAGGCCAACGCTTATGTGAAAACAGCGGACATGCTCGAACGTCTTGCCTCAGGCCCTTTGCCCATCTCCAGTCTACACAACCCCATCCCCAACATCGAGTCGTCGCGCGATATGCGCTCATACGATCTGAACCTTGCGGCAATCAACGAGGAGGAGAGGCAAGAGGCGCTATCGTTCGTCAGACAGTCGATTCTCAATGCGGCGCGCCTGGGAGCATCCGCGGTAGTGCTGCATATGGGGCATGTCCCTATCGGGAAAGCGATGCAGCGCCAGCTCCACGAGATGTGGCACGCCGACATGATGGGCACGGACGAATACCGCGACCTGTACCTGAGCATCATAGATCTCCGTGCGAAAGGTGAGGAGCAACACCTTGAGCGCGCAGTTCAAACGCTGCGCGATGTCGAGCCACTTGCTGCTGACAACGGCGTTATGCTCGGCGTCGAGACCCGCCACAATATCCATGAGCTCCCGAACATCGATGAGGCAGCGGTGATGCTGTCTGAGACCAATTCCGCCGTTGTTGGCTACTGGCACGACACAGGGCACGCTGCCACTCACGACAGGCTGGGCCAGATCGCTCACGAAGAATGGCTCAGGCGTTACTCGGGCAGACTCATCGGCATTCACCTTCATGACATGAACGATGAGCGCGACCATCAATGTCCGGGGACGGGCGAAATCGACTGGGACATGATTGCGCGTTATCTTCCTTCTTCGGCAATCAGGGTATGCGAGTTAGGGGAGTGGAACACGCGTGACTGTGTCGAACGCACACCGGAATTCATGGAACTCGCCGGAATCTGCGCGTCCGGAGCATATTCATCCGAACCCTAGCAGCAGAAGGCACATTCCCGTCGACAGACCACTGAACCGCCTCCTCCACCGTGCCAACCGGCACCACCGTTGAACCACCACCAGCGTTCCTGCTCCGGTACGCCAACTTGCCAGCAGTCATGATCCGCTACCCCTTGTGCTATCTGGCAGCTTCACCGATAATGTGCTGCATCGAGTGAGAAGGGGTGAGCAGCCGCGGTACTGCGTGCACATCAACGATGGCGAAACCCGAACGAATCAGACCGCTGAATGGCAAGGGGCCCACGATGGGTTCGTTCGTCCTCTACTGGATGCAGGCATCGCAGAGAGCCCGGTTCAACCACGCGCTGGAATACGCAATCGAAATGGCTAACGACCGTCGCCTGCCGATGGTCGTACTGTTCACGCTGACCGACAACTACCCTGAGGCAAACCTCCGGCACTACGCATTCATGCTGGAGGGTCTTCAGGAGACGTTCATGTTGCTTCGCGACCGGGGCATCTCGCCGGTCGTCCTGCGGGGCGAACCCAACACCGTTGTACCACAGTTCGCTCGCAAGGCAGCAGCTGTCATCACTGACCGGGGCTACACCCGGCACCAGAAGGCCTGGCGCACGGACGTCGCACAAGCGCTTGAGTGTCCGTGCGTAGAAGTAGAAACTGACGCTATTGTGCCGGTGGAGTCCGCGTCGAACAAAGAGGAATATGCAGCATATACGCTTCGCCCGAAGATCAACCGGATCCTGCTGCGGTACATGATCGCGCCTCAAGAGATGGATCCGGTCGTCACCGGATTCCAGCCGGACGTGGAATCGGTCGACCTGTCCGACTGGATGCGAGTCATGCAGACGCTGCCGCTCGACCATTCGGTCGAGCCGGTCGACCTTCCAGGAGGCATCTCGCATGCACGCGAGCGACTCAACGCGTTCGTTGAGAATCAGTTGGATGATTATGACAAGAAACGCAGCGATCCCAACGCAGGCGTCTATTCGGGGTTGAGCCCCTACCTGCACTTCGGGCAGATCTCTCCTCTCGAGGTCGCGCTCACAGCAGACGACCATGGCGGACCCGGTGCGGATTCGTTCCTGGAGGAACTGATTGTCCGTCGCGAACTGGCCATCAACTTCGTTCACTTCAACCAACAGTACGACGCTTACGAGAGCCTGCCCGTCTGGTCTCGCAAGACGCTTTCGGAACACGTCGGCGACCCGCGGCCCTACATCTACGAATTGCGCGAACTCGAAGGCGCAGCGACTCATGACGACTACTGGAACGCGGCGCAGCGCGAGATGATGCGAACGGGCATCATGCATAACTACATGAGAATGTACTGGGGCAAGAAGATACTCGAGTGGTCGAAGGACCCACTCGAGGCCTTTCAGACGATCCTGTACCTGAACAACAAGTGGGAACTTGACGGACGGGACCCGAATTCGTACGCCGGCGTGGCGTGGTGTTTCGGGAAGCACGACCGTCCCTGGAAGGAGAGGCCTATATTCGGCAAAGTCCGATATATGTCCGCGTCCGGACTCGAACGAAAGTTCAACATGGCCACGTATGTGGCCCATAACAAGGAAAGCTAACCCGAGACCGGAACCGAGTTCCACATACCAAAGGCATCAGCGCTTATCCGGCGCAACAGCCGGTCAGGAGATCCTTCGAGCGACAGCGCGTCCTATCGCCGCAGGGTGACGCAGTGCTAACCGGTTCTCTCCAGTTTGAAGAACACAGGCCGCATGCCATCGGTGCAGCACTGGACGGCCGTACCAGGCTCCCCGACAAACGGATAGTCGCCTCCAAGACGAAGATGCGTTATGTCCCGATGAATATCAGCAAAGGCCCATGAGCAGAAGCCTTCGGGACAGGAGCCGTCTTCGCCTACCACGTACACGTCGCCCATCTCGAAGCGGGGGCACATATCCTCATTAAGCCACGTGCACGGCTGCTCACTTCCGAACAACTCTTGAGCACCGAACTTCTTGATGACCGTAATCTTGACTTTGCTTCGCATTGGTCTATCCTCCATATTCTGTCAGCAGCACATAGTCTGCCTGATGCCTCCAGTGTATGCAGAACGAGTCGATTCGTCATGTTCAGCGCGAATCGAGCAAGAGTGCTATCCTGCTGAGCACTGGCAGATGCTCCAGTGGTAAGGATAAGCTGCCCCCCATTCAGACCGTATCAGCCAGGTAACAAGAGGAGGATTGGGAATGAAGACAATCGATGCAAAGACGGCCCCTCTCTCTGATAACCCGCACAAAGTCGCAACCGCAAAGCTTTACGACACCGAGAATGCCCAGGTGATACACATCACCCTTCAGCCTGGAGAGTCATTGAAACGGCATATCACGCCGGTGGACGTATTCTTTTATGTACTGGAGGGAGAGGGTGTGGTAGAGATAGGCGACGAGAAGCAGACAGTGGGTCCTGACGTAATCATCGACAGCCCCGCGGACATCGTGCACTGCTGGTACAACGAGAGCGACGCTCCACTACGGTTCCTGGTGGTGAAGGTGCCTCGTCCGGTACAGACCACCCGGCTGCTATGATTGGACAGCGTGTCGAACGAACAACAGCAGGAAGGATTACGCGCGAACGAATACCGGTGATAGCGCTGGAATGATGAGGGCAGATACTTGTTGTCCTGCCCTCTTTGCCAGGCTGGACCGCAGCCCAGCGAACACTCCATATCTCCCCAACAACGTGGTCTCAGGCATCGACAGCATGCGGACGTTACGGCTACTTCAGCGTGGAGAGTTTACCAACCGCCTGCTTCACGGCATCCCTGGCGCCGGTCTCCGCAGCGTGACCGAAGTACTTCTTGAAATCGATGAATTTGCCCACGCCGTCCATCACTGTGTGTGGCACCTTTGAATCGGCAAGCATGTATTGCTGCATGTCCGCGCCCATGCGGTTGCGCAGTTCCGCGAAGTCCACGTCCGATTCCAGTCCTGTCGCAGCGCTTTTGAGCGCCTCGTGATCGGCGGTCAGTGCGGCGAGTCGCGACTCAAGATCGGACTGTACCTTCTGCAACTCAGCGACCTGCACATTGAGACCGTCCCGCTCAGCTGTCAGGTCGGCTTTCTCACCCTCGAGCGCCGTGATACGCTCACCCCGTTCGCTGAGCTGCGACCGGAGGTCATCGGCAGCGGCCTTGTGCTCATCTCTGAGCGCGGCCAACTGAGCCTCATACCGCTCCATCACCTCCGACTTCTCCTTCTGAGCCTCTGCGAGTTGTGCCTCGTATCTGTTCGTAAGATCGGCCTTCTCCTTCTGTGCGTCCGCGAGCTGGGATTCGAATCTTTGCGTGAGATCCGTCTTTTCTTGATTGAGGACCGCTGTCTGAGCTTTCAGATGCTCGACATCTGACAATCGATGCACGACCTCTTCATAGTCTGACTTGAGTTCGTCGTAATCTCCGCCGACTATGTCGGCAACCTTCATCACGAGCGAATCATAGTTCGCACGTTCTTTGTCACGCTGTCCTGCGACCTCATCAACCTGCTGCTGCATCCCTTCGATTTCCTGGGTGTACTGCTGGTGCAGCGCGGTGTAGGTCATAAGTGAGGCGACCTTCGCCACAGACTCGGCACGGCCTTTAACATCATACGGCCCGAAAAACCGGTCGGTCGCACGATCCATCTTCTTTAGATTGGTCTGGTATTCTCGGAGCACTTTCTCCACGACAGGATCCAGGCCGAGTTGTGAATAGAGTCGCTCGGCCATGCGCTTCTGCTGCATGTCCATGGAGGAAAGGCTGAGCTGCTCAACTTTGACGATCTGGGTGGTATCGAGGTTGTTCTCTTCCGCCATGAGATAGAACCTCCTTTGTCTTTAGCTCTACAACGGCGTTGTTGGCCTGCGAGTTTATCGCAGGTATCCCGTTACCACCATACCACACCGCAGTCATAAGGTCAGGCAAGTGGGAAAGTCTCAAACAATCGTGGTTCCTGCACCGAGAGCCCCGGGTACTCGGACACCAACTCTGCGACCGTCAACTCCCGACCATCCACCATGAATACACGAACTTCCCGTGCATCACAGACAATTGCGCCGAGGGCTTCCCTCACAATGATTACCGGCGCCCCCGGTTGTGGGAACTCACGGACGATGGTGACCGCTATGGGCGTTAACGAGACGCCAGCAACAGCAATCGTCGGTTCGAGCGCTATCTGTTTGCGATCTTCCATCGAATCAGCGTGACAAGCACCCTCCACGTTGAAGGGCTCAGGAAGAATACGAGCAAGGGCGGCAGGAGAGTGATGGGAAGCAGTCGGACCTTTACTACCGCATCGCCCTCAAATACCAGACCACCCGCGAACGCGGGCTCCAGTCGAACTCGCCGGCCCTTTGACACAATCATCGTCGCGGCAGAAAGCGTGCCCACCACGAGCGCCGTGTCACACGGGTCGTCGAGGCCGACCCGGAAATCGGCAAATAGCGATCTTACGCGCACGCGTCTGATGAGCCGCATGGACAAGAGCACAAGGCTCTGACAAAGCCCGCGAATACGAATGATGCTGACGATGCGCCTGATCTGTCTGCGGCCGGGAGTCCGGCCCTTCTTGTTCTTCTTCTTCGCCTTCTCTTCGCTGGCCTGATCCTGTCCTGTTGTCGCGTGAGCCGACTCCTCCCCTGTCCTGCAGGACCGGAAGCTCGACGTCACACGTCCGAACAACCACTCAAAGGTGAAGTAAGCAATAGGCCGTCCATAGACCTCCACCCGCAGACCAAGGTCCACGGGTACAGAGAGCACCAAGGCTATCAGCACCACAATGATGCAGAGCGCGACGGCAACCCACACCGGGCGCTATCCTTCGGACGACTCCTGGCCTTTGCGCACACCGGGTATCCTGCCAACGGCATCGGCCATCTTCTCTGCCATCTGAGCAATACTGCCTTTGATAGGCTCGAGACGCACGCCCGAACTGTCGATGATGAGGACTGCGACCGGTTTCATGCCAGCCGCGCCCCCGGTTCCGGCGCCTATACCTTCGCCGCTTGTCTTCTCGGTCGAGCGGCCACTTCCACCACCGACGCCGAATGTGAATCCCGCACTCCGCAGGGGGATAATGGTGACATCTCCGATGGTGATCGGGTCGCCCACGACCGTCTTGCTGCTGAGCATCTTCTCCATCTCAGCTGTGGTCGTTTTCAGCAGGCCTTCCACTTCTTCAAGCATATGCACACCTCCTCAACTGCCCTCCACTGTGTTCTTGCTGCGAAGGGCTCTCCTCAAGCATACGACGACGCCAGTGGCGACGCAACACGGGGTTCTCGTCTAACAGGGCACTTCTATACCTGTGTGAAGCTCACCGTATTGCCGTGCTGGGCAAAGCCGCCGTCCACGCGGAAGTACTCGCCGGTGATGAAGTCGGAGGCGGAACTGGCGAGAAAAGTCGCGATTCCCATGAAATCAGCGGGCGTCCCCCACCTGCCGAGAGGCGTTCTTTCCTCGACGAAATCGGTGAGGCCAGGGAAGTCTTTTCGCGCCTGCACTGTGAGCGGTGTGTCTATCCAACCGGGAAGAATGCAATTCACGAAGATGCCATCGCGTGCCCACGCAAGTGCGAGCGAGTATGTGAGAGACAGAATACCCATCTTGCTGCAGGCATACGGCACCGCTTTTCCCAGGCCATAGAGCGACGTCATCGAACCGATATTGATTATCTTTCCGCGGGCTTGTTTCTTCATCACCGGATACACACCCTGGCAGCAGGCAAAGGCGCCGCGGAGATTTATGTCGAGTATTGTGTCCCAGTCTTCAACCGCATAGTCCTGAGGCATCTTGCGTATGTTTACCCCGGCATTGTTCACAAGGACGTCGATGCGTCCGAACCTCTCGGTCACCTTTGCGATTCCTTCACGGATGCTTTCCGGACTTGCGACATCCAGCGCGAGCCCTTCACATTCGACTCCGAACCTCGACCGTATGTCTTCCACCGCCTCAGAGGTTTTCGCTTCATCGCGACCCGCCACAACCACGGAGCTGCCTTTCATGGCGAGACCGTCCGCGATGCCCTTGCCGATACCTCCATTCCCACCGGTCACAACCGACACTGTTCCCTCCAGGCTGAACATGTCTTTCATAAACGTCTTCCCCTTTCTGCTCGCTCACAGGCTCATGCGGCCTGTAATCCACCCTATTGTACGGTCACAAGCTACTTACTCGCAGCAATACATTCGTGTACAATCGCCATGCTGGAGCAGATCAGGAAGCATTACATGCCAACTTCGCGGTCGGTCATCATCGGTAGCCCCCACACGCTCATGGCCGAGGGCATGGACAGGTTGTTGAGAGAAGCAGGGTATAGCCGGATTACTACCTGCGACGATCCGGCGTTGCTACTGGAGAAGGTGGAAAGGGACGGCGCCGGTGTAGCACTACTGGACATGTCTTTCCTCAAGCCAGACATGGAACTGGTCGTGAAACTCACCGCGGCACAGTGCAATGTCGTGATTCTGTTCGATATCAGGCACGCTAACCTCTTGCGCGAGGCCATCCTGGCCGGCGCCAAAGGATGCATCTCAATCGACATCACGCCGGGTCAGTTCGTGGAATCGCTGAATCTCACAGCACAAGGCGCAATCGTCCTCTCCGCAGGGACGGGTCAACTGCTTCTTAACCATACCGCCAAGGCGGAACAAACAGAAACTCAGGAACCGCTCACACACCGGGAACAGGAACTGGCGGTGCTTGTGGCCCGGGGCGACAGCAACAGGGAAATCGCGGACGCGCTATCGATCTCACAGCACACCGTGAAGGTTCACCTGGGGAATATCCGCACCAAGCTCGACATGCGGAACCGACAGGAACTGGCTGCCTATGTTGCCAGGCATGGGATGCTTGAAGACATCCCAATCGAATGACTGTGATCCCTACCACACAGATCTTCCAAGCCGGAGAGTCCGGAACGAAAGGCCCACTACTCCGCAGAGTCAAGAAAAAGTAATACTTTCGGTCGAACCTGTATAGCCGCAAGGGTGATGCGCTGCATCTTCAACTTCCTTCATACTGCAACGGTCGGATAGATGTGTGGAGCCCTGTACAGGAGCAGTTCCACGAGGATGTGGTTGTGTTGTGGAAGTCCGACCTCGTGACAGGGGAGGCTCACTTCGGGCACACGGTGAAGACGGGTGGTGGCTGAAGGCGAGCCCGTCGAGGGTTCACCCTGTCGAGATACTGAGAGAGGGCGGCCCGCGTGCCGAGTATCGGCGCCGGGCCGCCTTTTGTTCTGTACCGCACGGAGCTATTCCCGTAGCGCACTACCGCGGACGGATGGCGAGCAGGCGTAGTCGTGACCTTTTCGTACAGATGGTCGAACTCAGCACGTCGATCAACCGTCTGAAGACCGGGGCAGACAGCGACCGACATGACAGGACATACCAGCAGTATCTGGCTGAAGAGAGCAGACGCCTGCATAGCTTGAGAAACTGCCGGGGTCGAGCTAATAAAGGAATAGAGGCAGGTGCTCGAACCGTAAAGGGCCCACCGAAACAGAGAGACTTCGCGCACAGCGGATGGGAGGAATCTCATACTGGCCGAAACCCTTTCTAACAATGCCACGGGCGTACACCGTAGAAGACGTGGCTCTCCTTCGTGTATGATGGAGGGAAATCTAGAGGAGGTGCAGATTCCATGGACCCATTCGAATACATGCTGCCTTGGAGCATGTTGTCCGTACTTTTCAGCGGCCTCTGGAGTATCGTATCCATTCTCGTCTACCTGTTCGTCGCGTTCTGTCTCTACACGATAGCCAAGAAAACCAGCACTGAGAATGCATGGCTTGCGTTCATACCTATTGCCAACATCGTGCTCGCCTGTCAGATAGCGGGCAAACCATGGTGGTGGGTCTTCCTGTTCTTCATTCCCATAGTGAATATAATCCTCGGAATCATTGTAATGTGGAACATCTGTGAGAAGCGCAACAAGCCGGGATGGCTTGGCATCCTCGTCATCATCCCCGTGGTAAATCTCATCGTATTCGGCGTCGTCGCTTTCGTAGACTGATCAAGCATTCCAGCGGGTGGCGGGCACGTACCCGCCACCCGCTGTGTATACGCCTTGCTTCTCACAACTTGCACCTTGCTCCGCGTTGGGTTACCGTGAATCTTGAGGACCCGGGCCGCACAGGCATCGCGACCGGCGCTACGACTGGTGCTGCGGACCCGTTGAATCAAAACATGAGCGCAGCGCGGCGGCCGCTGTCGGGAGGCCAATGGAATGGGAACAACTGCAGGTCGGATAGTCCGGGCTTTCGCATTCGTCCTACTGCTTGCAGCGGTCACAGCCGCGCCCGTACTCGCGATTGACTCGCGTGCGGGGGACACAGTGGCAGTCGATAGCGGCGAGGAGATCGATGAAGACCTCTACCTCGCCGGTCAATCGGTTGCATGCAACGCGGACGTCAACGCTGACGTGTTCGCCGCAGGCCAGACGGTCATCATCAACGGCGACATCGCCAACGGGCTCACTGCCGCAGGCCAGACCGTAATCATCAACGGCGACGTCGCGCACGGGGCACGTCTTGCCGGTCAGACGGTGGACATAGCAAGCGATATCGGCAGGGGCGTCCTTGCTGCCGGGACCACCGTGACTCTCGCTGCAGGGGCGGAAATAGGTGGCGACCTCTACATCGGAGCGAGCCAGGCGGTGGTCAGCGGCGACGTGAACGGGGACCTCAAGGCCGCCTGCGAACACCTGGTTATCTCGGGCACCGTGGGCGGCAATGTGCACGCCGAGGTCGCCCGGCTCACGATACAGTCGGGAGCGCGCATCGAAGGAGACCTCATATACAAAGCCGAGGCCGAGACCGACGTGCCTGCCGGCGCTGTGGCAGGCGAGGTGCAGTTCACTCAGCGCGTACGGGATGGAGCAGGGGATGCCGCCAAGGGCATGGGGACGCTGGCGCCGTTGCTCTTCTTCGCCAGCCTTACATGGAAGATAATCACCTTCCTCATGGCACTGGTCACAGGAATAGTATTGATACTTCTCTGGCCGCGTGCAATGGCTGCGACGTCGGATGCCATACGCACCAGGACGGGCCGGGTCGCGGGACTGGGTGCAATCGGACTGTTCGTGGTGCCGATTGCAGCCATCGTAATCTGCATCACGATAGTAGGATTGCCCCTTGGCTTAATTACACTCGTCCTCTGGGGCACACTCCTCTACCTCGCGCAGCTCCCGGTCGCACTCGTCATCGGTCATCTTATCCTCGGACACGCCAAACCCCTTGAGAGCAAGGGCTTCATGATTGGTTCGCTCGCACTGGGTCTGCTCATACTCGCGCTGGTGAAGTCCATTCCGTTCATCGGCTTCTTTGTATCAATCACCATCGCGCTCTTCGGGATCGGAGCCTACGTGGTCGTTAAGTGGCGAATGATGAAGACGCTCCGCACAGCGGAGTGGGAACATGAACCGTGATAGACAGACCGAAAGTGCCGCACACCCGGTATCACCGCGCCAACGCGGCGTGCCGGATTCAGTAAGGCATTCGTTTTGGGTCTTATCCATGGTTGTGGCGGAAGTCAGGATGCACATGCAATCCAGCGCAGGAGGGTTCTGATGAACACACTCGTTGTGTATTACTCCCGCACGGGCCGCACCCGGAAAGCGGCGGAAGAAATCGCCTCCGCCCTCGGTGCCGACCTCGAGGAACTGAGAGACAACAAGACACGCAGCGGCCCCATAGGCTTCATCATGAGCGGGATCGAGGCAAGGTCGGGACGCACCGTGAACCTTGAGCCTCTGTCCTGCAATCCCGCTACGTACGACGTTGTCGTTGTCGGGACTCCAGTCTGGGCGAGCACGATGTCATCACCGGTACGCACCTTCCTCCAGGAAACCGACCTCAGTAAGAGCAGGGTCGCGTGGTTCTGCACCGCCGGTTCAAACGACCGGGATATGCACGCGCGCTGCTTCGACGCGATGAGCGAGGAGTCCGGACTCCCGCCTGTCGCCACAATCGGCTTCGGGGCCGGGTCGCTCAAACGCGACCACGCCGAGGCCATCGCCAACTTCGCGGCCGTGGTCAGGGATTCGGCCACGTAGCTTCCGACACGAGCAGGGCTCGACAATGAGAACACTCGTAGTCTGCTATACGCTGACAGGTCACACACGGGAGGTCGCAGAGAAAGCTGCCGCCACACTGAAAGCGGACGTGGAGTTCCTCCGCGACCTCAGGGCGCGTCCGGGCTTTTTCGGCTACCTGAAGCTGGCCCACGATACCATCCGGGACGTCGAGCCCGAGCTTGCGCCGCTCGAGCATGATCCATCGGACTATGACCTTGTTGTCCTCGCTGGTCCGGTCTGGTCATCCCGGATGTGCAGCCCTGTCAGGGAGTATGCCCGGCGCTACAAGAACGCTCTGACAAAGACCGCGATACTCTGCACTTCCCGGTCGAGTGAACCAGGCTACGCCGAGCGAAGCATGGCCGGCATGATAGAGTCGGCCGGGCTCGCGCCGGTTGCGATTCTCGGACTCGGCCACAGGGAGCTGAAGCAGGACCACTCGGACGTCGTCGCCAACTTCGTCGACACAGTGAAGAGTGCGGTAGAATGATGTTGCCTCGATAAAGACCTTCATCGTCTATTGCTCGCTCAAGCTCTTCACGAGCCGCAGCATTAGCCCATCACCATACTAGCCGCGCCTGATGATGATTACCCACATGCTGCCCTCACTGTAGTGCGGCTCACAGACTAGCAAGGCGTCTGCACACGAAGAACTCGTAGCCGTACCATTTGGAATACTTCTTGTGCAGGGTCATCTCGGTCTCGTTCTCGTCAAGGAGAGCCAGCGCGTCGGGAGAGCCGGCGTATTTCCGCCTCAGCTCCGGTATCCGTTTGCGCATCGGCGTGTAGTACTCTTCCCACCATGCCCGGTCGGGCAGCGTGAAGTGACCGAGTAACTCGTAACCGTTTTCCCCGATGAGCTGCAGATTGTCGTCCACCGACTTGATATCAGGATACTCGCGCTGCCAGAACTCGCGAAGCTCAGCGGGAGGCTCCTCCCGTAGCCAGCATATCTCAGTGGCCGCAAGATAGCCGCCAGGCTTGAGAAGGCCGCGACAGGCCTTCAACGCGTTCTCAAAGCCCATCATGTAGAGCGAGCCTTCCGCCCAGATGAGATCGAACGTCTCAGGCCGGAAGTCCATATCGAGCATCGACTGCTGTGTCGTATGCACCCTGCCGACGAGCCCCGCATCGACGACCTTTCGCGATAGCTCATCGAGGGTCCAGTCGAAGATGTCGAGCCCGATGATGTGCCCGTTCGTCAGCCGTGCCAGTTCCATGGTCTGTCCGCCTGTGCCGCACCCGATGTCGAGCGTAAGCGGATTGTCAGGAAGCCGACCAAGCATCTCGAACGCACGGCGGGTCGAGGCCGGGCTCCCCGGTCCCTGGCGCGGAAGCGCCCCGTAGAGGTCGGCCATCAGCGAATGCAGCAGGTTATCATCGTTCATGCCAAATCCACAGGCGCATTCTACGATACCGCGGCCGTGTGGACACGTCCGTACGTGTCGACTACAATGAGCCGACCCCGTTTCCCACATCACAAGAAGCCATTCCATGGCGGGCGAAGGAGATATCGATGGACGGAGCAACCGGACGAGTATTGTATCTCGACCCCTTTGCAGGCATCGCAGGGGACATGTTTCTTGGGCTCCTCCTCGATCTCGGGGTCGAGGACGAGAAGCTGGCGGAGGAGTTTGAACGCCTCGGCATTCGTTTCGACTTCGCTGTAACGCCCGTCAGCAAGAACGGCATCGCAGCCATACATACGCGTGTCAGCCTCCCGGCAGAGGGGGAAGACGATGAGAACGACGAATGCGACTGCGGACACGACCACGAGCACGAGCATGGTCACGTCTGCGACGAAAGCTGCGACCACGAACAGGAAGATGACCACGAGCATCACCATCCCCATGAGCACGGGCACTCGCACGAGGATGAAGATGAAGACGCCGACGAAGAGGCCGTTCCGCACGGACACGGGATGTCGCTTGACGAGATACTGGAGATACTCGACCGGCTTGACGAACCGACTCGCGGCAAGGCACGAGACATGTTTCTTGCGCTCGTCGAAGCGGAGGCACAGGTGCACGGCTCCACCATCGATTCAGTGCACCTGCACGAGACCGGGGCCATCGACGCAATCGTCGAAATAGTTGGGGCAATCAAGGGCCTCGAATTGCTGGGAGTTGAAAGGGTAGTGTGCGGAACAGTAAACACAGGCACGGGCTTCGCGCAGATGGCGCACGGAACCTATCCCGTGCCAGCGCCCGCCACTGCGGAGCTGCTCAAGGGAATACCCGTGCGAATGGACGGGTTTTCCCACATACGCAAGGAACTCGTCACTCCCACAGGCGCTCTTATACTGAGCCAGCTCGTCGACGAATTCGCCCCCATCAGCATGACGGTCGAACGGGTTGGATATGGAGCCGGCACCCGTGACATGGAGATACCGAATGTGCTGCGAGGTTTCCTCGGGCGCTCCGAGGAGGCGGCGGGCTCCCGGCGTCTTATGCTGCTTGAGAGCAACATCGACGACATGAACCCGGAGTTGTACGGCCACCTCATGGAGACACTCTACAGGCGGGGTGCGCTTGACGTATTCTTCACGTCGGTGCAGATGAAAAAGAACCGCCCGGGCATCCGGGTCTCAGTGCTTGGAGAACCGCACAGTAAAGCCACACTCATCGATGCCCTGATGAAAGAGAGCACTACACTGGGCGTTCGCGTCACTTATCCCGAGCGATATGAGGCCGAACGCGAAGTCATCGAGGTCCCCACTGACATCGGTACGGCACGTGTAAAGGTCGGCACCTATGACGGAGAGTTGGTGAACATTTCACCAGAATACGATTCATGTCGACTGCTCAGCACACAGTCCGGCGTACCGCTGAAGCAGGTGTATGTGCTTGTACTCCAGGCGGCCCAAGCCGCCCTGGGCACCGAAGGGAGCAACGAATAATGGCCGAGCGCCGCATGTTCGACGAGATACTCAATGGCTTCAAGTGCGGAGACATAGACGAAGCTGAAGCCGGTGCCCGCATACTGGAGATGTTCTATGAAGGGCGCGAGCGCTTTCTTCTCGACATGGAGCGCGAGAAGCGCCTGGGCTTTCCGGAGATAATCTATGCGGAAGGAAAACAGCTTGGCGACCTGCTGGATATCGTCGCGCGCATGGTCGACAGCAAAGGGCGCGCGTTTATCGCCAGCCTCACACCGGACCAGGAGCAGGCCTTGACGGAGCGGTTTCACGCACAACCCATCAAGGCGGGAGGCCGACTCATGGTCATCGGGGTGGCGCCGAAGCCCGAGTCGCTCGGGACTATCGGCATTATCACCGCCGGAACATCGGACATCCCGTACGCGGACGAGTGTGCTCTGCTGCTTGAAGAACTGGGCGTGACAGTTATCAACGCTCACGATTGCGGCGTCGCCGGCATCCACAGACCCCTGATGAGCCTGCAGCGCATGGGCGGGGCACAGGCATTCGTGGTTTTCGCCGGGATGGAGGGCGCACTGCCAACGGTGCTCGCCTCACTCACCGACTTGCCGGTTGTAGCGGTCCCGACCCCCGTGGGATACGGGTTCGGCGCGGGAGGCCAGGCAGCACTGGCAACGATGCTGCAGAGTTGCTCTCCCGGCGTTACCGTGGTCAACATAGGCAACTCGGTCGGGGCCGCCGCTGCGGCCGTACGCATATTGAGAGCAGCCAGGAAATCCAACGCATGAGACAGAAAGAGCAGCTACAACAGGCGATGATAGAGCGCGGCCGTGTGCTCGTGCTCTACTCGGGAGGGCTGGACAGCACGCTCCTCGCCAGGCTTGCGCATGATGCGCTTGGAGATGACGCCGCAGTTCTGACAATCGATTCCGCACTCGTCCCGCGTTCGGAGATCGCGGACTCGAGGACGCTCGCGGCTGAGATAGGTATCAAGCAGCACGTCGTGCGGCTGAAAGAACTCGAACAGGAGCACTTCAGTAGGAACCCGCCGGATCGGTGTTACCTGTGCCGGAAGGCACGCGATGCTGCCGCCTGGCAATGGGCACACGACCACCGATTCCATCACATAGCCGACGGCCTCAGCTATTCCGACCTGTCCGACTACCGGCCCGGTCTTCGGGCATCCACCGAGGACGAAATATGGCACCCGTTCATCGAGTTCAAACTCGGCAAAGATGATATTCGCCAACTGTCCCGTGAACTCGGCCTCACAGGCTGGGACCGCTCCAGCATGGCGTGCCTCGCTTCGCGCTTCCCACACGGCTTCGAGATCACGCCCGGCCGTGTCGACCGTGTCGACCGCGCAGAGGAATACCTCAGAAGCCTCGAATTCAATGCCGTAAGGGTCCGCCACTTCCCTCACAATCTCGCGGTAGTAGAAGTCGACGACCTCCCTCGCGCCCTTCAGCTCAGAGACGAGATAGTCGCCCGGCTCAGGGAACTCGGCTTCTCATACGTATCGCTTGACCTCGAGGGGTTCGCGAGCGGCAAGATGAACCGCACCGCCACACCCGACCCACGGGAATAGCTGCTACCTCCCTATATTATCCACTGCCGCGCGATTCCACCTTGTGTGACTGTTCGCAATGTGCCATGCTGGATACGCTCAACTGTGCAACACGACCCATGACCGTAGTACGTCACAGCACGAAACGTATCCGGATACAACTCAGGACGGTCCTCAAGCGTTGTACAGTCATAATGAGAGAGGAACACGGTGATGCTTCAGCAATCGATTAACTTCTTCGTCAACTGGTTTTCTAATCCGAACCTCGCCGCGATGGGCATCGCCTTGCTGCTGGGAGTGTTCTGGTATGCGCTCTACCGTCCGCCGCTGCGTGGCTACGCATTCCTGTGGCTGATAATGGTTATCTCTGCATTCCTCGTGCTTCTAGCGATTGTGGCAATCCAGATGCCGCTGCAGCGCCTGGTGGGTATGGCGCTGGCGGCCGCATTTGACCAGGCGACGCTGTCTACCTGGATCTACATACTGGGCATACCCCAGATAGCTCTGAGCGGACTCGTGCAGGAGGGAGCGAAACTCCTTCCTGCCATCTACATATGGCAGAAGTCGGACCGCAGCCTTTCACCAAAAGTAGGGCTTATCATCGGAGCGGCCGCCGGTATCGGCTTCGGAGTGTTCGAAGCAATTTGGACGCTCAACCAGGCCTACGCCGGTGGATGGGCACTCGCATCGATACAGGGTGGAGGATTCGAGGCATTGACGCCTTTATGGGAGCGCTTTTTCGTTGTTGCCGGTCATACGGCATTCGGAGCACTGGCGGGCTACGGGCTCGCAACCGACCGGGGCTGGCAATTCTATCTAGTCGCCGCCGGCCTGCACTCACTCATGAACTACACAATAGTCCTGCTGCAGGCGCAGCTAATCTCGGTTACCACGGTGGAAATCCTCATCGCTTTCGTTGCGGTCGGGTCGAGTGCCTGGGCGCTTGCGCTCCGTCATAGCGGTGAGGGCGCGCCATGGAATGCGGGATATCGTCGCCGCCTCCACCTCGGCAAAGAGCCGTCCGAGTACATAAACAGGTAGCCGGAATGGACGAAATCTGCTACAGGCCGATCGGTATGGTTCACTCGCCAATCAGGAGCGAGGACCATATGCCTCCCCGACCCGTTAATTCGCGGGATGTTGAAGGCACGGTAGATCTGCTGCCCGACATGATCGACGGACTGAAGGACCTTGAAGGATTCTCACATATCGTGCTGCTCTGCCACCTGCATCTGAGTTCAGGTTTCTCGCTGGTGGTGAAGCCGCCCTCGGATACAGCAAGGCACGGAGTATTCGCGACCCGTTCACCACGCAGGCCCAACGCAATAGCTATGTCGGTTGTCAGACTCATCCGCATCGAAGGGCCGGTACTGTATGTCAAGGACATCGACATGGTAGACGGGACTCCTGTGCTCGATATCAAGCCCTACATCCCTCTCAAGCACGACGAGGACGCGGTTAAAACCGGCTGGCTTGCGAAACTGAACGAATGAACCGGTGGATTACGCCGACAGGAGCCGGACTGGAGCTTCAGGTTGATGGAGCCCGGCTACAGCTTCAAAGAGGCCCGCGCGCCACAGGAACTCTCCATACCCCGACCGGGTTGGACAGCAGGCACGTCGACGCGGCCTCTCCTGCGAGAGCGAGTACAAAAATAAGATTCCTCTCGTTGAACAGGAAGCCCGCGTTGCAGTCTGTCCCGCATGAGGCTGCCACATGAGACCAGGAGTGTACGACGACAGCGGTAGAGCAGCACGCTGGGAGATTCTCGGAGCACTTTTCATCGTCGTCTTCGGAGGAGCGCTGCATTTCGCGTTCGAGTGGGCAAACGAGACTCGCATGATAGCACCACTCGTCCCTGTGAACGAGAGTGTATGGGAACACCTCAAGATGGCGTTCTGGCCGGGAGTATTATGGATGCTGCTGGAGCGTGGTCCGCTGAGGGGTCGGGTAAATAACTTCTGGTTGGCTAAGACGGCGGGAATACTGGTCATGACTTTCGCAATCCTAGTGCTGTATTACGCCTACACGGCTGCCCTCGGCTACCGCCTCCTCGCAATCGATGGCTCGATATTCGCCATATCGATTGCAGGGGGACAGGTACTGAGCTATCGCCTGTTGGTGGGCGACGAACACAGTCCATACCTGAACCGGACTGCGCCCATCCTCATCGTTATCGTCGCGGTGCTATTCGTGACACTCACGTTCTTCCCTCCGCACCTGGCGCCGTTCATGGACGGACCGACCGGCACGTACGGCATCCCATAACGTGCGTCACTCTCGGTCACAGAGCACGCTCCGATTTGACACGCACTCACCCCGACCCTACTCTTCCGGCAAGGAAGGTCGAACAATGCATGCGCCTCCGATATATATCGTCCTGGCGGCCGCTTTCATAACGGCTTTCGCGTTGGCCGGCTGTCAAGTGACTCCGCCCGAGATGCCGGGCGACCCGGATGCGGTGGAGATACGTGAGTACCAGGGACAGGACCTGTCTTCGGTCGACGACTTCCGGGAGAACTCGATCCGCGGCCCCCAGTACGTGGACCCTGCCCAGTACACGCTCACCGTGCACGGCCTCGTCGAGAACGAGAAGGTCTACAGCTATGACGACGTTGTCATGGGCCACGAGAGCAGCGAGAAAGTGACAACGCTGTACTGCGTCGAGGGCTGGGACGTCACCCTCCTCTGGGAAGGAGTCTACGTCGAAGACCTTCTCGAGGAAGCCGGAGTCCTTCCTGACGCCAAGGTCGTCATTTTCAAGTCGGTCGATGGCTACAGCACTTCGTTTTTCCTCGACTTCATCCTGGATAACGACATACTCATGGCGTACAAGATGAACGAGATAGTCATCCCTCCAGAGCGCGGCTTCCCGTTCATGCTCGTTGCGGAGAGCAAGTGGGGCTACAAGTGGATCAAGTGGATCAACGAAATCGAGCTGTCGGATGATGTAGATTACGAAGGGTACTGGGAACGACGCGGGTTCTCAGATACGGCCGAGCTGGAAGAATCGTTCTTCGATTGACCTGCATAGACCAATCTTCTTACAGCACACAAGCTCTACACAGCGAAGCGCTGCCAAGGAGTTCACCGGCCTTCTTCGAGCCACTCGTCCAGGGGCCATCGGCCAGGGTTGAGGCGTTTGTCTGAGCCATATTCGTAGCTGCTCCCGTCGACTGTCAGACAAACCGAATCATCCGCAATATCGAGCATCAGTGTGGCTCCGGGATACCTGCCACGCATTATGTTCGCCACCAGTATAGCCTTCTCAAGACCGTCTCCTCTGCCGTAATTCCATACTTCATCCGGCTGCGCGAGGCGACTCTCGCCATCGTAAATCGATTCAGCCGGAAACCGATGGACTGTCTCCAGGACCTCACTGTCGGACATCTCCTTCGTGTCCTCCACACAGACCGGATTGCGTTCAAGGGCTGCAATCACAAACGGTTGCGGATCGGTGCGGCTGAGGTCGCGCAACGCATAGAAGGCGAGGTCCGCCACGAGATTGCTGCTGCGCAATCCCTCAATACGCCTGCAGATGACCTCACGGGACATGTCCTGCGTAATATCGAGCGTCTCACCCGCCTGTACAAACTCCTTGTCTGATGGATCCGGCAGCCGCGGTTCGGTGTGACAGAAGCTCGCAAGCGCCTCTATTGCGTTTCCGGCATCCTCGCAGTCCCGCCCGAGCACGTGCTTGAGCCGTTCGAGGTCTTCCGGCTTCTCGCAGTCTATCTTGTTGTCCCTGACAAACCCCTCGAAGTCATTCAGGACAATGCGTTTGGGGTAGGGCGTCGCCTGGTACTCCTCTTCGTCGATATCGTCAAGAAGCTTGGCGCGCGTCCGGTCGCTCAGCCGGTAAGGGCTGCCGTGCTCATAGAAGAAGCCCCGCTCCATCGGGAGGTAGTGGTCGGCTCCGTGGATAGGCCAGCGTATCTGAAAGCATGTCTGCAAATCTCTGCGATGCCGCAGAAAATTGACGATTATCTCTTCGCTGATGGGCGTCTTAAGGTATGAGCGCAGCCGCGTGGAGAACCGCTCGTATTCGCGCGGGTCGATAGTCGCCCGGTCGTACACGGTGTGGATGTGTCCGGACTGGTGCGCAACGATAGTCACACGCTCGTTCTCCAGTGCACGACGTGCCTGTGCCGAAAGTGCGGTCCCGTTAAACCACATGCTCTTGGTGAGAAGCCGACGATTGTTCGTGATAATGCCTTCGTCCACGTCGATGAAGTTCTGTGAGTGCAATGGCGTGGCCATGAGAAAGATATCGTCCAGCGGGATACGGGCAACTACGAACAGGGCAGCCGCATAAAGCGCTGCAAGCGAGACACACTCGCCAGCGCCGTTCTTGTAGGCCGGCTTGTACTTGAAAGCGTCCATCGCCTCGATTGTCTCGGTCTTCCAGTACGGGATGACATTGCCTTCATACTTGTCGAGTCCAAAGTGAGTCCTGATATCGATACTGAAGTAGTACTTGTCCCCTTCATAGCCAAACAGGGCGTTTGACTGCTTCAGTGTGTCCTCATCGATGAAGTCGCTGAACCGGTCCATCTCTCTCTCTTTGGTCGTAAGTCCCCACGTATCCAGATCGAGGTTGAACGCGTAATGGTCCATGATGAACTGCTTGAGCCGGTTGATGCGCCGGTACGGCTTCTGTCTCTCAAACCCGTCGAACCACGAGTCTTCCCGCCAGCGCCACAGGCGCGGAGACATGATATTGGCAAGGAGGAGGCTGTACATCAACTCAGGAAAGATGAATACTTCCATGTCAGACAGCGTTACGGCGGACGAACGCAACTCAAGTTCACGTGAACGATTCATCAAGACTACCTCCACGGAGTATCTGACCATGACTATAGGTGTCGCGACGAACGCGGTCAAATTGGACAGTCAGAGGCAGCAGTGTGTCAGCGAGTGTTACAAGAAGAGACAACGATAGCAGAAGCCCCGAGTGGCCTTGCTTTTCACGGGATCTTGGCTTGGTCCCCGCCGGTCTGGGCCTTCCGAATCCTTCAACCTGGCGGTATCAGGATTACCATGGCACCAGCCTTCAGGTGTCCAGCCACTCCATCCCTGGCTTGGTCGCTCGGGGCAGATAGAAAACTAACAGGAGAACATAGACCTGTCAACCTTTGGTTAGCTTCGGATGGGATTATCGTATACGATTTTCTTTCGAAACTGCCGTCCCGTCAGTCACGCGGCGGTCCGAGCCAGCGGGGCGTCCTCCGTATGTACTCGGCGTAGTCGTCGCCATAAGTGACGAGACACTGGCATTCCTCCTGCCTTGCAGCAATCACCTGGAGCGCAGCCATCAAAACGACATAGATGAACAGCGGCAGCGATTGACAGGCAATCGCGACACCAAGAAACATCACGATTGACGTCACGTACATCGGATGCCGGGAGAACTTATACGGGCCTGTCCTCAGCGGGCCCGAAGATGTCTCCCAGCCCGGTAGCGACAGGACGGTCAGACCGAATCCTGCAGCTCCCACGAGGGCTATTGGCAGTCCAACCGCAAACCATATCGTTCCCACCTGGAGCGGCACGAACACGGAGTACACCGCAGCAACCAGAAAGAGCACCCACTGTGCGATGCGCAACACACGCTCCTTCGATGTAGAAGGGCCCGCACTCAGTCGACCCAGTATGCTCGGGCAGCGCAACATCAACAGCGGCATAGAGAGCCAATAGAACACGAAGAAGAGCCACGCGTTCCACACACCCGGTTCCACCAGTTCACCTCCTTAACATCTCATATGGCACGGACACGGTCCAGTGCAGGCACGTTCCCGGACGGGTACAAAGAGCCGGGAAGCCCTCCTCGCGACAAACCAGACCTGATTCATGAACAGTACCAGTCGTAGGCCTGCACGCCAAATGCCCGCCCTGTTTCAATCGCGCCAGTCAATGAATACGGGCTGTGTGCTAGGGACATAGCAGGTATTCATCGATCAGCCGGGCCACTTCTTCATCGTTGTTTCGTATCCGTTCGACAAGACCAGCATCGCTGTAGCTCTTCAACCGGGCCGCTATCTGATCGATAACGACAGGGGGAAACACTCCATCCCGTTCGTAGACGTCCCGGTCCTTCAGGAGCTCGGCCGCCGACTCCACACATGATGACGGGAGCTGTCTCAGCCTTTCCCGCACAGCCTTCTGTTCCTCTGCAAAGATATTCACGTCGACGTAGTTCCGGGAGGCAACATCCAGCGCATCGGGCATCTCAATCCCGTGACGGACAGCAACGGCCAGACCGGCCAGAAGCAGATACACATTGGCTGACCCATCGGGGCTGCGCACTTCCACGGTTTGAGCGCTGCCGTAAGCGTGGCCTTCCGAGACCTGCTGCGGATTGGCATCGCGGGCCATATCCTTGACGTTCAGCCAACCGAGCGGTACGCGCACCAGCGCGGAGCGATTGCGATCACCCCAGCACACATTCGTAGGCGCCTCTTGATGCGGGACAAGCCTGAGATACGACGTGGGAACCATGTTCCCGAACGCCGTGAGTGACGGTGCATGCGTGACGTACCCAGCGACCGCTTTCCTGGCGATATCGCTCAAGCGCCCATCTTCAATCATAACGCTCTCGCCATCCCGCATCAGCCGCGTATGTACGTGCATTCCGTTACCCGCATGACCGGGGATTATCTTGGGTGCGAAGGACACAGTAACACCCTGCTGATAGCCAAGCATGCGCAGCATCCACATGGAAATCAGCAGCTGGTCGGCAGCATCTTCAAGCGGACTCAAAGCCAGCTCTATCTCATGCTGTTCCATCTCGTGCTCGTCCTTGCAGATGTTGCCAACCTCCGAATGGCTGTACTTGACACGCACTCCCGCACGCGCCAGCGCACGCATGGCTTCGGTCCTGAGGACGTCACCTCTGCAGAAGGGCGAGGACTCGTGATAACCACGTTGAGGCTTCACGGGGAAGTGATGGCTGTCATCGAAGATGACGTAGTACTCCAGTTCACCGAGTGCATCCATTGTGAGCCCGGTATGCCGTTTCAACGCAGCGTGAGCATTGTGAAGAACGGTTTCCGGCGCCGCCGCCAGTCGCTCGCCTATGCTCGTATAGTAGGCACACAGTATGTCGACGGTCGGGAACTGTGTGAAGGGATTACGAAAGGCAGTCCTGTACCGCGGAACAACATAGAGATCGCTTGAGGCCGTATCGACAAAGGGCAAGAGGCTCGACCCATCGACTCTCTCTCCCTCGGACAGCAGCCGATCGAGTTCCACTTCATCGGTCACGACAAAACTGAGCGTCTTCAGTCGGCCATCACCGCCGACGTGCCGAAACTGGACGAACTGGACATCATTCGCCTTGATATAGTGAATGAGGTCCTCTTTGGTGAAGTCTGTCTGGGGTTTGTGCAAGAACTGAACAAGTTCGTGCGCGTTGCTGCCGGCGAGTCTTGCCATAGTATCGAGCGAGCCTCCTTTGCTGCTGACCATCCTCTGCGGACAGAACGGATCCTTCGCGTTTGGCCCCCTGTCGAGGATGGGCTCTCCCGGTATTCTACATTGCCGCCAACGTAAATAGGCAATGCCTGCCGGCATCCCTGGACGTGCCCGGCTCGGTTCCTAAACACACGGCGCATTTGCGTGTTGCTCCGGCACATGAGACACTGTCACTCTGCATCACTCGCCAGCGCCACCGCGTGCGCCGACAGGAGGAACCTGATGAAAGTACTCGGGATCGTGGGAAGCCCACGCAAAGAAGGTAACACTGAAACCCTGACCAGGCACGCACTTGCCGCCATTGCCGAAGAAGGAATAGAAACCGAACTCCTGCCGCTCGCCGGCCTGAGCATCGCCGGATGCACAGGATGCATGGCCTGTCTCAACGGCGAGATGTGTTCAATCGACGACGATATGTGGCCTATCTATGAGAAGATGAAGGCAGCGGAAGGCATCATCATCTCATCGCCGGTCTACTTCGGCTCAGCAACTGCACTGGTCAAGGGCCTTATGGAGCGCGCGGGCTACATATCTCAGAAGAACGGCAAGACGCTGAAGGGAAAGGTTGGCGGCCCGCTGGTGGTAGCCCGACGAGGCGGCCAGAACTTCACCAAGGCGCAGATGGACTACTGGTTCCATATACTCGAGTTCACCATGCCGGGAGCGGTCTACTGGAACATGGCGTTCGGTCGCGAGAAAGGAGAAGTCTCCGGCGATCAGGAAGGCATGGATACGGCGTGGAGCTTCGGAAAGAACATGGCCCTTGTGCTGAAGAAGCTGAACGCCTGAGCATGTGCACTACGGCCTTTCGCCAAGGACGACGGTCACTTCACGCTCCTGATTGTCGCGTACTATCGTCAGGTCAAGTGCGTCCCCCGCGCTGCGCGACCAGAGTATTATCACGAATTGTGACACGGAGAGAACTTCCTCGCCGTCAACGCTTGTAATCACGTCGTTCTCGCGAAGGCCCGCCTCCCAGGCGGGACCACCTTCGACCACATTGAAGACACGCACACCGATGCGCTGTTCAAGGCACTCCCGGCATGCCACTTCAGGCGTGATCTCACCCAGGTTGGAGCCAAAGTATGGTCGAAGGACATCACCGTATTCGACAAGATCACTGAAGACCTTCTCCGCCGAGCGAGCGCCAATGGCGAATCCGACATTCTGAGCGGCAGGGAGACCGGCGCTGTTGATGCCCACTACTTCCCCTGCAAGATTGACGAGCGGTCCACCGCTGTTACCGGGGTTGATGGCGGCATCAGTCTGTATCACGTTGTAGTAGGCGAAGTCGCCGATATAGAACGCGAGCCCGGTATTGCTCACAACGCCGGCGGTGACCGTAGCTCCTGCGGTTTCGGGAGAGACACCAAACGGGTGCCCGACCGCCACCACCCAGTCGCCAACATTGAGCAGACGCGGGTCGGCGAACCCGGCTTCAGGAAGACCGGAGGCCTCAATCTTCACTACGGCCAGGTCGAGTGCGTCATCAAGCCAGAAGTCGGTGGCTTCGAGCACTGTACGGTCCTGCAGTGTCACTTCTATGCGGTCCGCGCCGTCAACCACATGGCCATTGGTCAGCACGTAGCCATCGGACCTCATTATTACTCCAGAACCCGAACCATACGCTACATCACCATCTAGAAGCGTCTGCTCGACAAGAATGTAGACGACACTAGGCATAATGGTGTCCACCGTGTCACGGAAAGACAGCGGCGCATCTGCGAATGGCGACTGTGCTTCCTGGTCTTGCGCCTGCGCAGGCATGGCTTCCGATGGAGCACACCCCCACAGCATCGCGACAGCAATTACGAGCAGAAGCACCCACGCGAACAATCTATGCACCGACGCCATAACACACCCCCGTACCGTGTTCGCCGAGAATAGGGCTTATTGACATACATGTCAAAAGGAACAGGCTGGCGGCGCGTTCAGTACTACGGAACAACCGCAACCGCACGCAGGCTCAGTGATACCTGGGTCCGCCAGACGCACAACTACTATCCCGACCGCTGATCGCTCACGCCTCGTATCGCACACGGACACCAGGTAAGAGGAGTACGCTCCAAGGTCACGTTTTCGCGTCCCAGTGCTGTACAATCACCA
>CAZKHH010000009.1:0-22909 GCA_964552485.1 uncultured Dehalococcoidales bacterium
TCACGTATGACGCCGCGGAGGAGCAGCATATTTTCTGACTTACTCGTTGCGGCCGCAAGACGTGGGCAAGCCTTGCGCAGTGTCAAGAGGATGCTCGCGATGGCAGAACGAAATGCCTGACTAACAAGAAGAAAGGCGGAGTGTTCCCCACTCATTCTGGCTGCAGTTCGATATGAACCAGAAACAGGCGATTGGCAAGCTTTGCCGCCTGCTTGCTGCTGGGGTACAATGCAGTCTGATTGTCCCCGGAGTGATATCCCCTTATGAGAGACCGCCTTTCTGAAGCCCTGCGCAGTCACGGTGCCGACTACGTCGAAATCCGCTACGAAGAGCGTAAGAGTACGCGTATCAGCTATCGTGGTCGGCAGCTCGAAGACGCGAGTCTGTCCGCAGACTCGGGTGGATGTGTTCGAGCTCTGGCACGGGGCGGCTGGGGCTTCGCGAGCTTCAACGACATCGAGATGCTGGAGGAATCGGTCGCCCGCGCCGTCGACGACGCTCGTCACAGCAGCGGAGACATGCTTCGCCTCCCTCAGCGTGAACCTGTGGACGCGAGTGTGGCATCAATGCCTGCGCTCAGCGTTGCTGCCGTAACGCTCGAGGATAAGAAACGCCTGCTCGACGGGTACAATCACATCATTATGTCTACACCTCGCGTGCAAAGCTCGCACGTCATGTATGGAGATGCTGACCGCAGGGTATGGTTCGCGGCGTCGGACGGCGCGTACATCGAGCAGCAGGTGCCGGATGTTTCACTGCGCCTGACGGCTGTAGCGCGAGGGTCCGATGAGGTGCAGCAGGCAGGAGTGAGTCTTGGCAGCGTGGGCGACCTCGCCGCTTTGAGCGGACTGGACGATATCGTGAAGGACGTGGCACGGCGCGCGGCAGCGCTCCTCGATGCAGGGACTGTGAAGGGTGGTGAGTACACCGTGGTCCTCGACCCTGTACTGGCCGGCGTGTTTACGCACGAGGCGTTCGGCCATCTGTCCGAGGCCGATATGGTGTACCAGAACCCGCAGTTGATGGAGCTTATGACGCTCGGGCGCCGCTTCGGCGGGAAGCATCTGAACATCGTCGATGATGCGAGCCTGCCTTCTCTGCGGGGCAGCTATGCCTACGATGACGAGGGCGTGCCCGGACAGCGCACCTACCTTATCCGTGAAGGCGTGCTTGAAGGCCGCCTGCACTCGCGTGAAACTGCGGCGCGGATGGGCGAGGAGCCGACCGGCAACGCGCGTGCTATCAGCTACCGGCATAGCCCTATCGTGCGGATGAGCAACACGTATATCGTGCCCGGTGACGCCACTTTCCAGGACATGATTGCCGATATCGATGAAGGCGTCTATGTCAAGGACTGGTATGGTGGTCAGACGAGTCTCGAAATGTTCACCTTCTCCGCGGGCGAGGCGTATATGATCCGCAACGGACAAATAGCAGAGATGTTGCGGCCCGTTGTCTTGACCGGCAACGTGTTTGCCACACTGGAGCGGATAGACGCTATCGGCGACGACCTCGATATGAACCAGGGTGGTGGATGTGGCAAGGGAGTACAATCTCGGCTCCACGTATCCAATGGAAGTCCGCATATCCGCATCAGTGGTTGCGTAGTAGGGGGTCGGTGATGGAACGACTGCTCGAACTGGCACGGCAGCAGGCTGAGCAGGCCGAAGTATTTGAAACGCGCTCGGACAGCACGCGCGTTCACTACGAGGCTAACCATGTCAAACAGGTCGAGAGCAGGCAGACTGCGAGCGTTGCGCTTCGCATTGTTCGCGATGGACGGATAGGCTTTGCAGCGGCGAGCGGAGAGTTCGTACCGGCGACCCTCGTGGAGATGGCGGTTGAAACAGCCAGGTTCGGCGCCGATGCGCATGTGGCATTTCCAAGAACGGCGGCGCTCGAGCGTGTCCGTACGTATGATGACACGCTGGCTGGACTCAATACGAACGACCTGATCGAGATGGGCACGGCGGTGATACACCGCGTGACGGCGCGCTACCCGGAGATTCAGTGCGAAGGACTCGTCTCCCTGGGCGAGGGCAGCGTACGGATACTCAACAGTTCCGGCCTTGATGCTTCGGTGCGCCGTACCGGCCTCGGCCTGATGATGGAGGGGATTCGCGTCAACGGAACGGACATGTTGTTCGTTGGTGATAATGTGGGCTCGAGTTTCTACTTCGACGCCGCTGAGATGGTGGCAGCGACGATGCTGCTGCAGCTCGACCGGGCTGGTGAGAGCGCATCGGTCAAGACCGGTACATATCCCGTCCTTTTCACGCCACACGGCGTAGGAGAGGCCTTCATGATGCCGCTTGCCGTCGCTTTCAATGGCAAGAATATCGTTGAGAATTCATCACGGCTCGCCGGTAGAGCAGGAGAACAGGTATTTGATCCCGTGCTCACAATCTATGACGACCCGACGCTTGAAGGTCGACCGACAAGCTCAGGATTCGATGACGACGGCGTGCCGACACGGCCGGTGAGTCTGGCGGATCACGGTGTTGTGGGTGAGTTTCTCTTTGACCTCCAGACCGCGGGGCAGGCGGGCGCCATATCTACGGGCAGCGGACGTCGCAGTGATGGCCGCAGTCAGGTGAGGCCAGGCACAAGCGCGACGGTTGTCGAGTCCGGCACCAGGACATTCGACGACCTGCTGGCGCAGATGAACGAAGGCCTCGTGGTTGAAGAGCTCATCGGCGCCGGCCAGGGCAATCTCCTCGCCGGTGACTTCGGAGGCAATGTCCTCCTTGGCTACAAGGTCGAAAACGGCCGGATTGTCGGCAGGATCAAGGACACGATGGTCGCCGGGAACATATTTGAGGTGCTCAGTCGCGGAGTTGTCGTGGGAGATGACGCGCGCTGGGTGGGCTCGAGCCTGTGGACGCCGTCACTCCTCTGTGAGGGAGTCTCGGTATCTGCGGGCGGAGGTGCGGTATGACACAGAGAAAAGGACAGAAAGGCGTCACCATCACGCTTGGAGAGCGACCTGATGTAGAGAACTGCGTGATGCTTGCGTCATGGCCCGGCATCGGCAACGTCTCGCTCATACTTGCACGATACCTGGTGGAGAAGCTCGGAGCGAAGCAGTGGGGTGAGATTGACCCTGTGTACTTCTTCGAACCGGTCGGCGTCATGGTCAAGGACAACATAGTCGAGCAACCGCGCTTTCCCGAGAGCAAGTTCTACTACTGGCAGGATCCCACCGGGAAACTTGGCCTGGTGATATTCATCGGCGAAGAACAGCCACAGCCGAAAGGCTACGAGATGGTGGAGACGGTCCTCGATGCCGCGGAGCAGCTCGGGGTGAGCAGGCTGTTCAGCGTGGCCGCTGCCGTTACGAAGATACACTATTCGGAAGAGACCAAGGTCTGGGGAGTGGCTACTGAACCTGCGCTGCTCGACGAATTCGCCCGCCACAAGGTCATACTGCGGGGCGCACTCAAGATCGCCGGATTGAACGGGCTCATACTGGGCCGTGCCAAGGAGCGCGGACTCGAAGGGCTATGCCTGCTAGGCGAAGTCCCCGGCTTCGCTACGCAGATGGCGCATCCGAAGGCGGCTCTGGCGGTGCTCAGTATCATCGCCGAGATGCTTGATATCGAGATTGACACCTCTGAGCTTGAGGGCCTTGCACGGCAGTCCGAGGTGGAGATGGACGTGATATCGAAGCAAGCGACTGCGGCATATATCGACCAGTTTACCGAGCCGATATGGGAGCAGAACCCGGGTGAAGGAGAGGGGGAAGAGGACGATGATGCGGACGACGATGAGCAGGAATTCGGTCGCAATTGACCGTACACGTAGCCAATGCTACTATCACAGGTGAATGTCAGCTCTCACTGACCTTTACCGCCAGATGGCGGCCTGTGATGCGTGCGAGCTGTTCCATGGACGCACCCAGGTGGTGCCCGGAGAAGGGGCCGAGGATGCAGACATCCTCTTCATAGGGGAAGCGCCAGGGTTCAACGAAGATCAGCAGGGCCGCCCGTTCGTAGGCGCAGCAGGCGCCTTTCTGGACTCACTCCTCGCTTCAGTCGGACTTACACGCGATGACGTCTATATCGCTAACGTTATCAAGTGCCGGCCGCCGGGCAATAGAGACCCTCTGCCTCGCGAGATAGAGGCATGCAGAGGATGGCTGGAACGTCAGATTGAGCTTATCAAGCCCCGGGTTATCGTGACGCTCGGCAGGTTCTCGCTTGCCAGGTATATGCCGGGTGAGAGCATCAGCAAGGTGCATGGCAAGTCCCGCACGATAGGAGATATCGTGTGCTTCCCGATGTACCACCCCGCGGCAGCGCTTCATCAGGCGAGCCTGCGGAAAGTTATAGAGGAAGACATGCAGAAGCTGCCGCCGCTCGTCAAGGCTCTTGAAGAGGCCGACAAAGCCGGGTCATCAAGGCCGGACGGTGAGCAGTTGTCCATGTTCTAGAGACTGCAATGGTTGATAACGAGTCCCGTAATACCACCGCTACAGTTCCCACCCGCTCCCCAATACGCAAACGCCGACCCAAGCGAAAGATGAGTTCCCATCGACTGCGCATCATCCCTCTTGGTGGCTTGGGGGAAATCGGGAAAAACATGATGGTGCTCGAGTGCGGGCCGGACATGGTGATAATCGATGCCGGACTGATGTTTCCGAGTGAAGACCTGCTGGGAATCGATCTCTTGATTCCAGACTTCACCTATGTGCTGGAGAACAAGGAACGCGTTCGAGGTATCGTGATTACGCACGGTCACGAGGACCATATCGGGGCCCTGCCCTATCTGGCGCAGTCATTGTCCGTGCCCGTCTATGCGTCGAAGCTGACAGCACGATTAATACAGTCGAGTTCAAAGCAGAAGAACGCGCGCACCAAGCTGGACCTGCGAGAGATGGGCGCCGGCGAAAAGGTGTCTTTTGGAACGATATCGCTCGAGTTCTTTCCTGTGTGTCACAGCATTCCAGACGCGATGGGTCTCATCATCAGTACGCCGATAGGCACCGTAGTACATACGGGCGATTTCAAGCTCGATCACACGCCGGTCATCGGTGAGCCGACAGACCTCCACCGGCTTGCCCTTATCGGGACGAGCCAGGTCCTGCTGCTCCTTTCGGACTCGACGTACGCCGAACTGCCCGGCTACACGCCTTCCGAGGAAGTGGTGGAGGACTCACTCGACCGCATAATCTCCGGCGCGCCGGGCCGGGTCATCATCGCCACGTTCTCTTCGCTCGTGTCACGTCTGCAACAGGCGATGGACATAGCTGCCAAATACAAGAGGAGCGTCATCGTGACGGGACGTTCCATGGAGAACATTGTCAAGGTGGCGTCGGATGCAGGGTACCTTCGTATCCCACCGAAAACACTATCCCGTTACGAGCAGGTACAGAACCATCCCCACGACAAGATCGTTGTACTAACGACCGGCACACAGGGTGAACCTACGTCGGCCCTTGTCAGAATGGCCAACAAGGAGCACCAACAGATACGAATTGTGCCTGGCGATACAGTGGTCATGTCGGCTACTCCTATACCGGGTAATGAAAGGACGGTCAGCAGGACGATCAACAGTCTGTTCCGTCTTGGCGCAAATGTCATCTATGGAGCTGCTTCACACGCGCATGTGCACGGTCATGGGAGCCAGGAGGAATTGAAGACGATTCTGAACCTCGTAAGACCGAAGTACTTCGTACCCATTCACGGTGAGTACCGACACCTTGCGCGGCACGCGCTGATGGCGGAGCAGATGGGCATCCCGAAGGAGAACGTGTTTCTACTTGAAGATGGAGATGTGCTGGAATTGACCGGCAATAGCGGCAAGGTAGTGGGCAAGGTGCCGGCGAACGATATTGTGGCTAACGGTCTGGTGACCGGCGCACTTGACACGAAGATGCTGCGCGACCGGCGCGTACTCTCGCGCGATGGCATAGTCGTAGTGAGTGTTGTGCTGTCTCCGCAGACAGGAAAGCTCGTTGCTCCTCCTGAGATCGTGAACAAGGGATTCGTGGATTCACACGATAATACCGAACTGGTAGCAGGTGCGCAGAGAGCAGTGACGGCGATAGCGAGTCACCGTCCTCTCCCCAAGCGCAAGAGCACCATGGAGGCACGGATACGCGAAGCGCTGGCGAAATATCTCTATGACGAGACGCACAGGCGACCGGTAATCCTGCCTGTGGTTACCGGTCTGGAGACGAATGGCGAAGAATAAGCGTAGCAGCCGGGATGTTTCGAAAAAACCTGCAACTCCAAGAGGACGCAGGGGCAGTACGACCAGAAAGGCCGCCTCCGCGAAGTCTGCAAAGGAGCAGCCCCGAAGCGGACGATCGAGGATGCCGGGGCTGAAGCCCGCAGTGATGGCGCGCCTCGTTGTAGTCATAGCCCTTGGCGTGGCCGCTGTAGTCTTTGGACCAATTGTCCTTGCTACAGCGACAGACATGTGGAGCTCCCTCCTGCAGTCGTTAGGTCTCGGCATCATTTTGCTGATACTCGCGATAGCTGCACTTATATGGTTGATAGTCGTCGGTTTCAGGCCCCTGGTCGAGCGCTGGAATGCATTTGTAGGAGCTGCACTGCTGGGGCTGGGCATCTGGGGCTTCCTCGCCTTGTTCAAACCCGCCGGTGGCATATTCTGGACTGTCACGCTTGGAGGCAGGGTCGGGCAGGCCATACTCGGGGCGCCTGACATGTGGGGCGCGGTGCGAGTGGCCGCACTGGTTGTTGCGGGCATCATTTTTATGTGGCCGGGACCGCTGATGCGCACCAGCCGGTGGCTCTTTCGTCCGCGTCCGCGGACTGCGACAGCCTACACAACACCGAGACGGATGCAGGCCGCGCCTGCGCCTGCCGAACGTTCGGTGCTGCAGGAAGAGCCCGAACCGGCCCCGGAATCCAAAGCTGACCGAACTCTGGAAGAGAAGAAAGCAGAAGCCGACCTTGTATCACCGGATGCACCCCGGCGAGGGTTCCCTTTTGGGAAGCGTGAGAGCCCGAAATCTGCACCGGCTGCTGCTGCTGCTGCTGTGCAGGCGCCGCTCAGCGAACCCATTCGGGAACCGATCGTGACGCTCGGTGGATGGCAGATACCGCCCATCGACATACTTGAGAAGCCCCGCGAGACGGAGCTGGACAAGGAAGAGATCGACAAGCGGGCACGCTTGATTGAAGAAGCCCTCGACAGCTATGGCGTCGAAGCGCGCGTGGCCCAGATCAACAGCGGGCCGACTGTGACCCAATTCGGTGTAGAACCCGGGTGGGTGCGCAAGTACCGCAAAGTGACTGACGAGAACGGCGAAGAGAAGCAGGAAGAGGTCTCGCGTACGAGGATACGCGTGGATAAGATCACGGCGCTTTCGAACGATCTTGCACTGGCCCTTGCCGCACCCAGCATCCGCATCGAGGCACCGATTCCCGGCAAATCGATGGTGGGTATAGAGGTGCCGAACTCGGCATTTGGCTCTGTGGCGTTGCGCAGCGTCATTGAGAGCACGACATATCAGAAGCTCCATGTCAAGACGAGACTGGCGCTCGCGCTTGGCAAGGGAGCCGGCGGAGAGGCGGTTGCCGGCGATCTTACGAAGATGCCGCACCTGCTCATTGCCGGCTCCACCGGAAGCGGTAAGACAGTCTGTCTCGACTCCATCATATGCTGCCTGCTGATGCACAACAGCCCGGACGAACTCCGGCTCCTGTTGGTCGACCCGAAGCGCGTTGAACTCGTGTCCTTCAGCGAAATACCCCACCTCGCATCACCGGTCGTCGTCGATACAGAACGAGCGGTGAAGGTGCTCAGATGGCTCAATGCGGAGATGGACCGGCGGTATCGAGAGTTCGCCAAGGCCAAGGCACGCAACATTGAGGGCTATAACAAGGACCGTTCACCCGGCGAAGCGATGCCGTACCTCGTGCTTGTGATTGACGAGCTTGCCGACCTTATGATGGCTGCCTTCGACGAGGTCGAGCATACGCTTTGTCGACTGGCACAGCTCGCACGGGCTACCGGCATCCACCTCGTTGTCGCCACCCAGAGACCATCAGTGGACGTGGTAACGGGCCTTATCAAGGCCAACTTCCCCACACGCATGAGCTTTGCCGTAACATCGCAGGTGGACTCCCGCACAATCCTCGACACTGTGGGTGCAGAGAAGCTGTTGGGACGCGGTGACATGCTGTATTTGCCAAGCGAGGCTGGCCGACCCAAGCGACTACAGGGCACCTTCGTGAGCGACGCAGAGATGGAGAAGCTCGTTCAGTTCTGGGCAGCGCAGCGACGCCAGGAAGGTGTACTCATCAGTCCTGAAGATCTGGAAAACGAGCCCGGGTCGGGACAGAAGACTCCCATGGCCGACCCTATGCTGGATGAAGCACGAAAGCTTGCCTCTGAGCATAACCATGTGTCGGCCTCGTTTTTGCAGCGCAAGCTTCGGATAGGCTACCCGCGGGCAGCGCGAATCATGGAGCAACTCGAGATGGAAACGCCATCCGAGGGCTCGGACGAGCAAGCTCCACCGGCAAGCTAGGCCCCGAACTTGTTGAGCTTCAGCGCATTCGCCATCGCGAGCGGCATCAACTCCATCGCATGGATGTGGCCAAGCCCACCCGAGAGACACGCGCTCTCTGAGAACTCTTTGACTGTGTCAGGTCGACAATAGCGGCCGGTCAGTATGACGGGAAGCGGGTGCCAGCTGTGTTGTGCGAGGGATGCGGGCGTTGAGTGATCGCCGGTGACAATGACCACATCAGGCTTGAGTTCAAGCACTGAGGGTAGGAACTCATCGAACGTCTCGATCGCCTTGACCTTCGCGTCGAAATCTCCATCCTCGCCTCGAGCATCGGTCTTCTTGTAGTGCAGGAAGAAGAAGTCGTGGCTATCATAGTTCTGCTTCATGGCTTCGAGCTGGTTGTCCAGATTCTCGCCTGCGGGCAGGATATTCATACCGACCACCCGTGCCACTCCCCGATACATCGGATATGTGGCGATGCACGCAGGGGTGAGGCGGTAGATGTATTCCATCGATGGATAGTCCGGATGCTTTGAGAAGCCGCGGAGGAGAATCATGTTGGCAGGATGCCTATCCTTGAGCAGGTCGTGTGCCTGCTGTACGAGGGAATCGATCAACTCGGCGGTGCGCCGGCCCTCGGGCTCAAAAGCCTTGGCCGGAAGGGCCTTCATGCCCTCGTGCTGGGGGTCTGTATCCGCGATCTCCTGAGATAGACCTTCTCCTCTGAGGCGTATTACGAATCGGTGTTCCTTTCCTGAGAAGAAAGAAACCTCGATGCCCGGGAGCTCGACCTTCTCGTTCAGAAGGTCACACAACTCGTTGTTGAGTTCACCGGGTATCCGTCCCGCGCGGCGGTCGGTGATTCGACCATTGTCGTCAACCGTGCAGAAGTTGCCGCGGGCCACTACATCGCCCTTACCAACCTCGATATCGAGGCCAAGCGCCTCAACGATGCCGCGCCCAAGCTGACATTCCACCGGGTCATATCCGAACAACGCGAGGTGGCCTGGCGCACTGCCAGGCGTGATGCCTGGGCTGACGGTGTGCTGCATACCGCAGATACCCTCTGCCGCAAGCTTGTCGAGATGGGGAGTCTTTGCGGTCTCAAGTTCCGTCTGTGCCGTTTCCGGGTCAGGGAGTCCGCCCAACCCATCGAGCACGAGCAGGACAATCTTTGATGGCGTTACCTGAGCAAGCTTGCGTAACTCTTCACATCCCAGCATAGGGGTATTGTAGTCAGTCGGCCGGCGAATTGACAATTGCGTAGGAACGCACGTAGTATGCTCCAGCTATGACCGATAATCACAGTGGCAGCCCGGTGCTTGCGATAGACATCGGCGGCACCAAGATCGCAGCAGCTCTTGTTGACCCGTCGGGTCGTGTATTGGGACGGGCACGCGGCGAAACACCTGATACCAGCGAGTCCAGCGACATCGTGGCGGCGGCCGTCCGGGTCGCGCATTCAGCACTCAAAGAGAGCGGGCGTTCCCTGGATGATGTTGAAACCGCGGGCGTTTCCTGTGCCGGCATCCTCAATACGCCGGAGGGTGTGATGGTGTTTTCACCCAATATCCCTGCCCTTCGGCGGACACCGCTACGCGATATGCTGTCACAACGGCTGGGATGTGCGGTTCACCTTGGAAACGATGCGAATCTCGCCGCACTTGGAGAATGGCACTACGGCCTGAATCGTGCTGCATCAAATCTCGTGTATGTGACGGTGAGCACAGGGATCGGCGGGGGGATTATCTCTGAAGGGAAGCTCGTCGAGGGTGCCTGTGGTGCGGCGGGCGAGGTCGGACATATGACCATCGATGTGAATGGTCCAGAATGTCCGTGCGGACGTACCGGCTGCTGGGAATCGCTGGCGTCCGGAAGGGCGCTTGCCGAGCGGACTGTTCAGCGCATCGATGAGGGCGAAACGACCATAGTCGGGCACCTTGCAGGCGGAGACATGGACAACGTGGATGCCCAACTCGTGGAAATCGCAGCGCGCCAGGGAGACGCGCTTGCGATAGAAATGATATCGACAACGGCTTATTACGTGGGCGTGGGTCTTGCTAACCTCATCAATCTCTTCAATCCGGAGGTTATACTGCTCGGCGGAGGAGTGACCAAGATAGGCGATGCGCTTATCGGACCCGCATCGCGCCTAGCGCGGGAGCGCGCATACGTCAGCCAGGCATGCGAGGTCGAAATCAGGAGGGCGATGCTTGGCGACGATTCCCCGCTTCTAGGCGCAACAGCACTTGCTCTCGGGCTGGACCGTTAGCGGTCGACCCGGCCATTCCATAAAGCAGTTGGTCGTGACTGCAAGGAGGGACAACAGTGCCATTTGGATCAGGACTTGTATTCGGAGTTGCGAGCCTCGTGTTCGGAATAGTCGTGATGGTCTTTCCGAAGATATTGAATTACCTTGTGGGCGTTTATCTGATAATCGTGGGACTGATAGCCATCTTTGCCCGGTAGAAACGGAGGTTGATTCTGTGGGAGAGAGGGGCTCCCGTGCTTCAGCCCCGCGTGCAGTTGAAAAGCATAGAGGGCTATGATAGACAATCAATTACAGGGCCGAGTCGGAGGAGGGCAACCGCAATGGCAATGTACATGACGATGGTCAAGTTTACTCAGCAGGAGGCAAGGGGGATTTCGAGTTTCTGTAAAGAATGGCAGGAGGGCGCTCACCGCATCGAGGGACTGGGCGTTAAGATCGTTGGCTCGTACGGAGTGTTGGGACCGTACGACATGGCGTTTATCTATGATGCGCCCGACCGCGAGAAGGCAGCGAGTGTGCCGCTCTCCATCTCCTATCTCGATCCAAGCATTCAGACCGAAACATGGTCCGTCATACCGATGGAGGAGTTCGCGGAACTCACAGGTACGCTGGAGAGCTGAGATTGCCCGCTGTGGAGTAGACTCCATGGCGGGTTTCTAATCCCCATGAACTACTTCGCCTACGGTGCGAACCTCAGCAAGGCGCACATGGCTCAGCTGTGTCCCGGAGCCAGACCGCGTTTCAGCGCGAGGCTGCCGAACTACACGCTGCAGTTCACTGTTGCATCACGCACTGAAGGAGCCACAGCCACACTCAGGCTCTCCCGGGGCGAGAAAGTGCCCGGCGCCGTGTATGAGATAGACGATGCGTGCTTGAGGGTGCTCGACAAGTATGAGGACTATCCAAGGGACTACAACCGCCTCAATGTCATCGTCTTCAACGACTTCGGTGATGCGATTGAGGCGGTCGCTTACATGAGGACCCGTCAGTTGCCTGAAGGGCAACCGGGAGCCGACTACATCAAGCTGGTGCAGCAGGGTTATCGCGACTGGGGCCTCATATAGCAGGTGGTGGCATAACTAGAGACGGGCACCTGCATCCGTTGCAGGTGCCCTTTGTCTCTGTGTTCGCAAAGGTCAGGATGCCGGGACTACCCTCCAGATATCCTGGGCGCAGGTGTATCCGAGTATTTCGCTCTGAGTCTTGCGCCCGTTCGCGACTTCGAGCATGAAATTGAACAGATCTTCACCGACCTTGTCGATGTCTGTGAGCGCGCTTTCTATGTCCACCAGGTAGTCGAGTAAGTCCGGATATTTCTGGAAATGGTCCTTACGCGCGGTGAGCTTAATCACGGGCACCCAGGGGAACCCGTACGGGGCCGCTCCCTCGGTTGAATACGTGATGATATTGCAGCCGCCAGCGGCGAGTCCCGTGACCGACATCATGTCGTTGCCGGGGGTATTCATGAACCACATGCCTTTGCCTTCCGGTATGGCTGCGTAGTCGACAACCTCTGTTAATGGTGTCGTTCCACCTTTATGGATGGCGCCAAGGGCCTTCTCCTCGATGGAACTGATGCCATCTTCGACGTTCTGAGCATCGGGATTGGCCCTGAGGAAGTCGATGCCCGAGGACTTCAGCCACTGCTCGAAGTCGCGCACGACCTTGAGCATTTTCTGCTTGACCTCGTCGTTGACCGCGCGTTCAGCGATGATGTGTTCGGCTCCTATCACCTCGGTCGTTTCACTGAAACCGCCGTTTCCGCCGTGCGTGATTACGTTATCAAGTGCATGACCCTGGGCCGCATTTGTGACGGCACCGGAGAGAGGAGTTGATCCGCCGCATTCAACGCCGTGTCGCAGTTTTGATAACGGGCAGGGCTCACGCCGTACGCGTGATGCATCCGCGGCCATTCTGCGCACTGAGTCTATACCGCGCTGAACAGCCACCATGACGCCGCCTTCAGTATGAACTTTACACACATCAACAGGCTTGCCTGCCTCTGCAATCATGTGTGCGATGCCATCAGGGTCGGAGTCAGCGCAGTCAGGTCCGACGATGAGCACGCCGTAAAGATTGGGGTTCTTGCCCAGATTCGCCAGAGTCCGTTCAACCACCTCCTTGTCCGGAGGGATGAGCCCGCACACCTGCTTGTGAGTGAACAGCCGCGCGTCTTCAACAGCGTTTGCTATCCACGCGCCGGGATCATTGGCGCACGCGGCGCTTACAATCACCCCGATGAGATTCCTGGTCCCTGCCGTGCCGTCAGTTCGTGGAAATCCCCAGAATTCCATTAGTGCCCTCCTTCTCAAGCTTTGGAAGCAGCCTTCAGGCGAAGCCCGACCATGTTATGGATATGGACGTGTTCCCCTGCGCTGATATCAGTGATGGCCTCGCCGATGGCCTGACCGTACTTGAGCACTTTCTCGCCCTTGTTGATGGGGACCACGGCGAATTTGTGCTGATACGTGATGGGCTCAACGAGGGTTACACGCTTCGTCTGTCCCTCGACCGGCAACTCGAGTTCGGTTCCCTTTTCGAGATCCGTGAGTGCCACGGCGGTATTGTCTTCCGCTTTGAATACGATAGCCTTAATAGCCATGCTTCCGCCTCCTGCCTTTCTGATAGTCGTGCCTCAGGATATGCGGAACCGGTCTACCGTGTCCTCGTCGAGGTCGATACCCAGTCCCGGTCCCTGCGGTATGTGAACGTAGCCGCTGGAGTCGATTTCCATTTTCTGCTTCGTGACATCCCAACGCATGGGTGTTTCTTCCACGCAATACTCGAGGATAAACGTCGACTTCCGCGCAGCCAGGAACTGCAGGCCTGCGGCCAGGTTGATGCCGGTCGTGTAGAAGTGGTTCACCACCCTCAGGCTCTTGTCCTCAACATAGTCGGCCACGCGCATCGCCTCGGTGAAGCCGTTTCTCGCCAGATCTATCTGTGCGATGTGGATTCCGCCGCGGTCGATGAGGTCCTTCCATGCGAACCGTCCGGCCTCTCCTTCGCCGGCAGCGATGGGGATGCGCGAAGTGTTGCTCAGCTTCATGTACCCTTCGAGGTTGTCCTGCTGCAGGGGCTCTTCGAGCCAGAGGATGCCATATTCCTCGAACTGGCGTGCGCGTTGTATCGCTGTCATCGTGTCCCAGCAGCATCCGGCGTCGACAAGGACATCGTTATCCGGGCCGACCCCGCGACGAGCCCCCTCGACAAGGTCGAGGTCGACCTTCTCGCTCTCGCCCATCGGATGCCATCCGAACTTGACGGCCGTGTAGCCCTTGTTGATCCACTTGCGGCCTATTTCCGCAGTCTCGTTGCCATCCCTGCCAAACAGGATGCTCGCGTAGGCCCTTACCTTCGAGTGGAAAGCTCCTCCGAGGAGCTGGTGGACGGGTTTGCCGTAGTACTTGCCGGCGAGGTCCCAGAGCGCCATGTCGATTCCTCCCATGGCGTGGATGACGACGGCCCTGCGACCGTAGTAGAACGTCGCCTGGTACATCTTCTCGTACAGCACCCGCATGTCCAGCGGGTTCTCACCAACGAGAAGGCGGGTCAGACCCGACGTGACGGAATGGCTGAATGGCGCCTCAATAGCGGCTTTGGCCACGCGTGAGGACGAGTCAATCTCGCCGATACCTGTCAGGCCCTCGTCCGTGTGTATCTTGACGATAAGTGCGTCCTGTCCGGAAGAACACTTATCCTCTATCTGGTCTTCCGGCAGGCGTAGTTCGATTGCTTCGACACCGGTAATCTTCAATTCTTCCCTCCATTGCGCTCCGAATACGCAAAGGGGCCCGCACGGGCCCCTTCCATCTCCTAGAGAAAGCCATACTTCCTGTACACGTCTCCGAGAAGCGCGCCTCCGAGGATCTCATCCCGGAACGCATCCTCGCCGCTCGCCTTCTCAAGCGACTTCTCGATGACCTCGTCGGCTATCTCCTGTGGGATCACGATGACTCCGTCGATGTCGGCAAGCACGATGTCTCCCTCATTGACGAGTACGTCGCCGCACTTGACAGGGCGACCGTACTCAAGAACGATGCTGCGGCCCTTGGAATCGAGTGGTCGCGTACCGGTGGCGAACAACGGAAACTGCATGTCGCGTATCCTCACGACGTCCCGCGTGTAGCCATCGACAATCGCCCCTCTCGCACCTCTTGCACGTGCTGCCGTCGAGAGCAGCTCACCCCAGAGTGAAGTCTCGGTGGAGCAGTTTGTGCCGCCAACGAGTACATCGTTCGGCTTGAGCGTATCGACCGCGGCGATCTCATTCTCGTACGGGTTTTCCTTGATTTCATAGATGTCGACGCTCAGGCAGGTGTGGGCTCTACCGGCAACAACCGCCCCCGGCCACACTGGATTGATATCGGCACGCATTGCCTGATTCCGGTAGCCCATTGAGTCAAGCACGTCCGATATGACCGACGAATACAGCTTCTGCTCCATGGTATCCAACAGTTCTGTGTCATCCCTGTACTGCATGCTCCGTTACCCCTTTCGAACACGTATAACATTCCGGAACGCACCACGTGGCAATGCGTACGTGCCGGGACCGTGACGGTGTCAGTGTAGGGAGGCGTTTGGAGAGCGTCAACTAGCCCGAGTCGGAGAAGTACCGGCCGCTCTCTTCCGCTCGAACCCATTCAAGGTGTGCGTCATTGCCCTCGACCACGGGGAGGATGGCAATCCCGGGCCTGCCTTACTGTGATGAGCTAGAAGAGGGAACGCACGTCCGGCACGAGGTTAGCACAGACGCACGCGCGCCGCTGAAGGAGAAGCCGCGAAACCCGCTCTGTTTCCTCGCATGTTCCCCGCCGGAACGAGGACTACCTCGATGTCTTGCGCGCCCACATCAGAGCCTTCCAGTGGGAACCATATACAGGGCTACCTCGCCCTCCTGGCACTGGAGTGCCGCGCTGACGCTTCTCGTGCGGAATGCGCCCACAGGGACGGAACCGAGTCCGAGCGCCGTCGACTGCAACAATACGTTCTCGGCAGCATGGCCGACATCGATGTGCACGTACATCGTGCCCCTGTCGCCATACACACTGGTTGTCCGCTCGTATACGGCCGTGAAGATGAGTATGGCCGCAGCGTCCTTCACGCACGACTGGCCTAGTGCCAATTCGGAGAGCTCCTCACGAAGATCTCCGCTGCGGACGGACGAAAGCTCGTTCGAGCCGTTTTCGTAGCGATACAGGCCGGGCTCCAGTCCAACGACGTCGCCGGCCACGAGGTAAGTGTTCAGGGGAAACGTTCCGCCGGCGGATGGCGCCGCTCTGAGCTTGTCAGTTGAGGTGATGCCCTGCGCTGTCCACAGCAACTGGGAAACCTCGTTCAGTGTCAAGGGGCCGTTCTTGTAGGACCGGGTAGAACGACGTTCGGCGATGACTTCTTCCAGAGGTTTGTCACTGCTTGTTCTCGGTTCAGGGAGTTTCATCTGCATTCCTTTCACGCGATATCAATCGCACTGGATGTGTTTTTGAAGGATACCAAAGTGGGATAGATAAGGTCACTCTTGCAGGACTATCGCTGCGCACCCGTTATGGTCTGTTGTGCGGTCTCGAATGTGTTTGACGCGTGGCGTTACGTGTCGTCGGTCGACGCGCCTTCTTCGATGATCTGTTGCACGGCGATTCTCAATCCAAGAGCTTCAGCGAGGATGGTGGAGTTGCGCTGGGCGGCGGCCACCTCTTCGTCGCATGGACGAGAGGGCTTCACGAGAATTCGCACCCAGAGCGGGGCATGCATCACCCGAACGTCAGTGACTACGTTCCGGCGTGTGTGGTCGAGAGCGTCAGAGAGGCGCAGTATTCCAGCCAGCGGGCGGAGCCTCCACAATTCTGCAGGCGGCGTGCCGGCAAGCTGAGTATTCGGGTCACCTTCATGCCATAGCACGCAATAGAGCAGCGCGTTCCAATCCCGCTCCGTGATGTCTCGCAGCCTGGGTAGATACGGGTCGTCAAGCGCGCGACGCAGTACAAGGCATGAAAGGATTCTGTGGTTTTCTTCGTGTGTTGCCAGGTGCGCCTGGTCCGTCGCCGGTACCACATCCAACACCCTCGGTGATGCGCCTATGTCGTGAGCCAGTGCCGTTGCGAAAAGGAGCCTGCGATCCTCAGGCATGAGCGCGGGGATGAGTCCGTGAAATGATAGCTGGTCGAAAAGAGACGTAGAGAGAGTGGCGACCTTCCGGCTGTGACGCACGCCGTGGCCGAAATCGTAGGTGGTTGCAAGTTGCTCGATTGCAGCGACCTGAGTGTCGGTCATGGGCCCTTGCCTCTAGGTTATCATCCCGTACAACGAAACGTACAGTAAGGCCTTTAGTGCTCCGCGCACTCCTCTTGACAGGTGCGATTTCTGGTGTCTTGTTCTGTGCGGTAGCATGAAGGCTCACTGTACGGCTCGAGAGAGAACCGCCGTAACAGTGCGGTGGCTCTGAAAGGATATTTCGAGTCGACATCAGGCTGAGCTATGGTGATGCTAACTGCTCCAACACTTCGACACGGGTTTTCGACGTCATCGGCGCGGATGGTGCCCTGACGGTCCGTATCGCGCAAGCGCATAGGTGAAACTGGATGGGGAGGGTGTGATACACGGCGGCGAGTCGCCGTATATGGGTGTAGAGGCGATTACGTCGACCCTACTATAACCTGAAGGAGGACTGAGGATGAAGAAGAGGAACGTGGTACTCATACCGGCTGCACTGTTGGTGATCGGAGCATTGCTTGCTGCAGGATGTGCAGGCACTGAACCAGGCGAAGTTGTGCTGGAGCCCGAGGGAGCGCTTGACGTCGCTGTCGGATGGCTGCAGGACGAATACCCTGACAGAGCGCCCGGCTCGGACATATCCTGGACAGTCGAGGATGTGCAGATGACCGGTCCAAATGGCGAGCCGATCGTTGGAGCCTCCGCCAAGCGTTTTGTGTCCGATGAATGGACTGCGCGAGCGGATTGGCCGGTAGTGGCGCCAGAGCACCTGGAGTATCACATCACGTTGAAGAGCCCTGTGCTCGGCTGGTACTGGGAAGGTAGTGTCCAGGGCATCGGTGGTGCGGTAATGGAGGAGACTCCGCTGCAGCAGATGACGGAGGAAATGGCCCGCAACGTGGCCGAGCAGTTCGTGAAAGATTCGGCGACATACCAGTTTGATGGCATGGAGGACACGTTCCAGTACGTTGAGGTCCGCGACGCTTCAGGCGACTATGCGTGGACGTTCGTATTCAGCTTTGACAGCAGCGGTGCCGGATATGGTGACCGGACCGGTCAGGCGGTCGCAGAAGTCATCACTCCCCATACTGCGGTGGTGACAGTGGACGCGATGGAAGTTGCTTCGGCTCTCCTTGACGGCAAGTGGGACATGCAGACCCGGGAAATGGTTGTCACAGAGGAAGAGGCGCGGCAGCTTGCGGAAGAGTTCGTGCGCAACAGCCCGACCTTCGTGTTCGATGGCATCGAAGAGACGCTGGAGCTTGTCGAGACAGCGGGGGTGGCCACCGGAACAGTCAGTCCCGAAATCGATGAAGTGAGCCCCGTCGAAGGCTGGGCTTTCACATTCTCATTCGAGAGCAGGCATGCCGGCTATGGCGACCGCACCGGCCAGATGCTGGCACAGGTCATCACCCCGCACCTTGCAGTCGTTACCGTCCAGGTTGGCGAGGTAACATCGGCCGTCATGGATGGTCGCTGGGATATGGTCAAGCAGGAGATGATTATCAACGAAGAAGGGTCACAGCAGATAGCCGAGAGCTTTGTGCGGAACAGCCCGACGTTTGTGTTTGACGGAATCCCTGAGACTCTTGAACTTGTGGAGACACTCTACCCCGACATCGAGAATGCCTGGGGCTTCGTGTACAGGTTCGAGAGCAGACATGCCGGTTATGGTGATCGGACAGGCGAAAATCTGGCACAGGTCATCACTCCTCACGAGGCACATATCACGGTCCAGGATGGAGAGGTGAGAAGTGCGCTCATGGACGAACAGTGGGACATGCTCGCGCAGGAGATGCTGTAGGAACGAGAGAGCCTGACCGCCACGAGATGGCGTCAGTCCAGATATGCAGGGAGGCCCGCTTTACGGCGGGCCTCCCTGCGTTTCTGATACCAGCAGACCGGGCTTACGTGATGTCTTTGTGACAATGAAGTACAATGCACACACTACCAATGCCGAATCACAAGGCCATACTTCTCATAACACTCTGTTCGGTTCTTTTCGTGTCGTTTGTCGGCTGTGCCGCTGAACCGGTTGCAGACGAACTGGAGCAGAGCAGTCAGCCGATTGAGGTTGAGGACGCGTTGCGTGTGGCGACTGGATGGTTGCAGGAGAGGTATCCGGAGGCTGCTCCCGACGATGACGTACAGTGGATGACGGAGACCGGCGAGGCTACAGCCTCGGAGAGCGATGCAGCCGCTGGGACATCCGTGTTACGGGCTTCCGCAGGAGACTGGCGAGCGAACGTCTCTATGCCGGTCACCCTTGAGGAATACGAATATCACCTGACTGTGACTCATCCCTCGGAGGGATGGTACTGGGAAGGTAGCGTGCATGACGTAACCGGGACCGTGACGGAACACCGCCCCCTGGTACAACTGACGGAAGACACGGCCCTGGAGACGGCAAGAGAGTTCGTCACGAGTTCGCCGACGTATCTCTACGACGGCATTGAGGAGACGTTCGAGCTTGTGACTGCCCGAGAGGTTAGTGGACGGGACTACTCATGGGTCTTCTTCTTCCGTTTCGACAGCAGTAGCCCAGGCTATGGCAATCGCACCGGTCACACGTTCACCGAGGTGCCTACTCCTCACAGGGTGGTGGTAGAGGTGGAGAAAGGCGAAGTGGTACAGGCGACTATTGATGAAGCGTGGGACATGCTCGCTCAAGAGGTGCGCGCGGGTGCTTCCGTGGGAGATGTGCCTCTTCCCTTCGAGGGTCCACTCCGGCCCATCGGCCCGCCGGCAAGCAGCCGGGTTGGTACGGGTAGCGGTGGCGGGGGCTGTTGTTCATGCGGGTAGCCTTGAGGATGCTTGCTCTGGTGGTCGACGCGTTCTCTGTCTCCATGACAGGAGGGTGGGGCCTCTTCTATTTCGGTGAGCTTCCGACAAGGTTGAGTTCGAGTGCCCCGGTATTGTGGTACATACGGCGGGTACTCTCGTGGCATGTCATGACGATGACCTGGCGGTCCTTCGCGAACTCGGCGAGCGCCTGCACTGCGAGGGGGCCGCGTTCATCGTCGAAGTTGACGAGGATGTCGTCCATGATGACCGGCAGCGGCTCGGTGTTCTGCTCGTACTGCTCGATGAGGCCGAGACGCATCGCCAGGTAGAGCTGCTCTCTCGTACCCCTGCTGAGCTGTTCCACCGTGCGGTCGTTCCCGTCGCGGTCCCGTACGTGCAACTCGTCGTCATCTATCGACTTGATGAGTTTCACGTAGCGACCGCCCGTCATCGCTGAGAAGGCATCCTGCGCGGCGCGAATTACCTCGGGCTGTCGCTCCTCTTCGTAGCGCGAGACAGCGCTGTTGATGCCCCAGAGGGCGATGCGCGCGGTGAGCCATTCCCGGAACGCGTCCTGCAGTTGCTGCTTCAGCGTTTCGACCTCGGCCTCGCGGGCAACGAGGTCCTCCTCCGACTCAAGAGTCTTGAGTTCGGTGTTCAATGCGCCGACCCTCTGGTTGGTCTCGGCAAGTTCCTTATCGTGCGAGCTTATCCTCGCTTGAATGGCCTCGACTTCCCCCCGTATATCCTCGAGAGGCGTGTTCTCGATTGTCTCCACCAGGGACCGGTATGCCTCGCCGGGACCAACCCTGGCCTCGATATCATGACGCATCTCACCGATGCGGCGTCGCAACTCGTTGGCCCTGCAAAAACGCCGGTATCGCTCCTCTAATTCCGCTGGAGTGGCGACGCCATGCGCGGTGAGCATCTGCTCGAGGGCTTGCTCCTGACGCTCCTTCTCCTGTTCCTGCGCCCGAATGCGCTGTTCCAGCACGCGAATGTCCGCCGAGAGGGATTCGCATCGTGCCCTGGTTGTTATGGCCTCGGCGAGCCGTGTGTCGAGCAGCTCGATGCCCGCGGCGACGTCCACGCCCACCGGTGTTTCCCCGCTCGCGCGGGCGACCTCCCGGTACCGCTCGTCGATATCCGCGATAACCTTGCGCAGGCGTGCAATCCGTTCTTCAAGCTCGTCGATGTCCTGCAGTTCGCGAGTGGCGTCGTCGATAGCTCGCAGGGTCTCGTCCTTTGCCTCCGGTGATAGTGTCGGCGACAATCCGACGCGTGTCAGGCAGTTGCTCCAGTCGGTCTCCGCTGCCAGGAGCGACCCCTCCGCCTGCTGTACCTGTGACTGGAGCTGCTCCTCCACGGGATCCTGCCGCGTACCGGCGGATGCCCCGGAGAGCAGCGCGATGACGAGGCCGACCGCCGCGGCGATGCCCGACAAGACTGCTGCGATGGTCTGACCGTTCATGGCGGCAATCGTGGCTCCGGCCGCCCCGAGGACCAGGACGGCGAGGCCTGCCACGCGAAGCTGCGTGGGGATAGCCCTCCTGTCGGCGCCACGCGCGATGACCTGGTCTCTGTACATCTCGAGCTTCCGCCGGGCGTTATCGAGCGCGTCGGTGCGGCCCTTGAGCACCATCTCCTGCTGCCGGAGCGAGTCCCGCTGACCGGTTGTCAGGGCAAACGTGCATAGCCTGTCCGCCGTCCAGTTCGCGCCCAGCGTTGCAAGCCGTTGGTCCAATCGTGTCCGCGCCGCGGCCGCCTGGATATCCAGGTTCGGCAGCTCCTCCTGTCGTATCGAACGATACCGGCTGACTCCCTGCGACAATGACCGGATGTCGTTCTCCCGTTCCAGGAGGGACTGGTTAAACCTGATCTGCTCGAGGAGGTCTCTCTTCTCCGCCAGGTCGTTGCGCCTGTTCTCTATCCCTGACGCGAGGTCCCTGAGCGAGACCTGTCGCTCGTGCAGCCCGGCAAGTGTCTCATCGGACACTTCGGGAACCTCGCCCATTCCTGCGAGGTCGCGTTCGGCTATCCGCATGTCGTGAACGGTCGAATAGAGCTGTTCCTGGGCCTCACGAGAGCGCAGATCGGCCCTGGCGCGGTTGAGCAACGCAACCAGCTCCTTTTCCCTGGCCTTCAATGAGTCGATTTCGCTCTTCTTGCTGTCGTACCCGGCGAGCCTTTGTCGTGTCTCCTCTATAGCCCGGCTGCCGTCCATGATTGCGTCGGCGAGCCGCTTCATGACCTGGTTGCGACCTCCGCTCCTGAACAGCTCTTCCGCACGCCTCTCGAACCGCCCCCTGAATTCAGTGGGCCAGACGCCGCCGAGTCCTGCGCCGTAGAGGCGGTCGCGAATCTCCGGCACGCTGGTGACATCGGTCTCAAACAGGTCGGCAAGGTCGAGTGAAAACACATTCCTGTACAACTCTGAGGAGGCGTGTCCGAGCATCGCCTTGAACTCGTCCTCGGAAAGGGTAGCGCCGCTCGATGTCGCTGCAGTCAGCGGGCCTCCGCCCTTGCCTGTACTGCGGAGGACCTCGACAGTCGTCCCGTTTCTCAGTTCACATACAAGGCGTCCGGCGTTCTTGTCCGCGTCCGGAGCCTCGTACTGGCTCAGCCTGGAGCGCTTGTCAGGGAACCCGAACAGGATGCGCCGCATGAACTCCAGCAGGCTGGTCTTGCCGAACTCGTTAGGCCCGTACAAAACGTTCAGGCCGGAAGCGAGTCCGTTGACACGCACGTTCTGCAGCATGCCGAACCGTACAACGTGTATCTCGCGGAGTTGCATCTCAGTCCTCTTCCAGCACGAGATCGAGTGTCTGATGCATCGCCTGCTCGGCCAGTTGCCGGAACTCCTCCTCTGTTACGCGCTCGATGAGGCGGCCCAACGCACTCCGGGTGACGTCTTTCTCTATCTCTGCCTTGAGTCCGGCAAGCTCTTCACTGTCCGAGTCAAGCAGGGATGTGTAGGTCCGGACGATGTCACCGGCAAAGTCCTGCTGCTGCCGCAGCTCAGCTATGTCATATGGCGCGCGAGTCAAGAGGGTGAGCCTCTCCAGCCAGACCCAGCGTTCCCGTGCGAACAGGTCTGTCCGTATACTCTCCACGAGCTGCTCCACGGTATTGCCACGGGACAATTCCCCTTGAAGTGG
>CAZKHH010000009.1:23009-34111 GCA_964552485.1 uncultured Dehalococcoidales bacterium
GGATATACAATCGCCGGCTCATCCCGCCGGATGACGCGATGCGCGTGCACGTGTCCAAGCGCCCAGTACGAGAAGCCCTTCGACGATAGTTCGTCGACGGAGGTAGGGGCGTAGGGCTCGTGACCGGTGTTGCTGCCGACGTTGCAGTGCAGGACGGCAATCGACGGCAAACCGCCATCCGGTGCGACGAACCGTGCTGCGAGATCGTCTCTGACATCCTCTCTCGGGAAGCTGATGCCATGTACAGTGGCGATAGCGTCGCCATTCCGGCGCACTTGACAACTGTCAACTTCTCGTCCACCGAATAAGTGGACATCCTGAGGCCACTCGAGCGAGTTGCTCCATCCGCTGAGAGGGTCGTGATTGCCGAAGGCGACGAAGGAAGGGATGCACGCGTCAGCGAGTCTCTTCAGTCCGTCCCGAAACCTGAGCTGGGCCCGTAGACTACGGTCCTTGCTGTCGTAGACATCACCCGCGATGATGACGAAGTCGACCTGCTCTGAAATGGCGAGATCCACGATGCTCTCCCAGGCGCGGAATGTCGCTTCGTTGAGGGTGCGTGCAACGTCATCATTGACGTTTGAGAGCCCGCGGAACGGGGTATCGAGGTGAAGATCAGCGCAGTGAACGAATCTGACTGTACTCATATTGTCCTGACGGGGCGAGGGAGAGCTTCAGCGATTATACCGCGCGCGAGTCCTGGAATAACAGGGCCGGCGTCCGACTCAAGTTGATCAACGTCCCTCGCGTTGCCCATTTCTCTTCCTTCTACGTGAATACTCGGGTTTCGGAAGACTGGTATGGCACGGTATGATAGCTGTACTTCCGACATAGGTTGGGTGCGCAGGTACAATGAGAAGCAGGGGGAGCCTCCAGGACTATGTTCATGCAAGTTCCTCGCAGGTGGCTGATAAATGAGTGAAGCGCCCAGGGGACTTCCCGCTGCGTTTGCGGAGAAGGAACAGGTCGAGAGCCTGCTCGACAACCTGGAGAAACTCAGGACAGAGGGCTCGGTCACCGAGCAGCGTTACCAGGCATCCAGGCAAGCGTACCAGCAACGTTTGACGGTCGCCCTGGGAGAAATCGACAGGATCAAGAGCGGACTGAGCAGCCAGCTTGAGGCCAACCAGAGGGACGTCGAAGAATACAGGCGTGAGCTGAAAGAACTGGAAGCCCGTCGTGAGACGGAAGAGCTTTCGTCGGAAGACTACACGAACTTCACGGAGCAACTCCGGGTCGAGCTGGAGGAACTCGAGCAAGACGGCCAGGCACTTGAAAGGCTGCTCAATGCTCGTTCAGCAGAGGACCTTCGCATCACGCCAGCAAGACCCTCGACCGGTGGGCCCACGAACCAGCAAGCGCAGACACCGCCACCGACGCCCTCTCGAGAGGAAACGCGCGGTGCGAGCGAAAGCCATTCTGACCCTGATAAGCCCCACTCGTCCTCCAATATGCGTGCTGCCGGGATTCCGGCTGCCAGCCTCGGTCCCGAACTGAAGCGTGAGTTGCATGCACGAGATGAAGCGAGGCGTTTGCTCAGTTCTCTCCAGGGTCTTGAAGCCGACGATGCCATCACCGACGAAGACCGTGCGGATCTGAAGCGGGACTATGAGAAGCGGCTCGTTGATGCCGACGCGTCTATCGAGGCGCTCCGCTCTTCTATCCGTGACGAACTACGCTCGCTTGATGCCGAACAGGAAGACCTTCAGCAGCAGCAGGCCACTCTTGAGGTACGCCACAAGGTTGGTGAGATAGATGATGCCGCGTATCAGAAGGCGTCTCAACCACTCCAACGGCGCCAGGCTGAGCTTGGGCGGAAACAGACTGAACTGGACTTGCTTTACAGCGCTGAATCTGAGTCGGATATTGTGGTCCGCCCGACCACGTTGCCGGTGCACGAGGCGCCACCCAGCGTGGGGTATCGTGCTCCCGCCCGACGAGCACCTGCTTTTCTCTCACGGCTGTCCGGTCGCAAGCTTCCCCTTGTTGTGGGCGGGCTGATCGTCGTAGGGGTGATTGCGATTGCCGCGGTTCTTCTTCTGGCCGGACTTGCCGGGGTAATCCCTAACCCCTTCGCTTCCGATGAGGGTGGGGCATCTACCCCGGGGCTGCAGACAGGCGAACCGGATAGCGATGGAGCGTCCGGAGATACCGTGCCCGTCGAGGTTGAGGCTGGCGATATTGCCAATGCGGAGACAGACTTCGACATGCCGCTCGAGCTGCGCGGCGCCACAGATATAGGTAGCCTTCATGCAGAACTCACCTATGACCCGGCGGAACTGGAACTGCTGTCGGTGACTGCCGGGGCCCTTCCTCCCGATGCGATGTTCCAGTTTGGCGCCTCAGATGGAAGAGTGGCGCTTGGCTTCGTTTCGGCCACGGGATTGGACGGTGACTTTGCCGCTGCAGTGCTGAGGTTTCGCGTCCTTTCCGATACCGAGCGAGCAGGGGACGCCAGGTTCGGGGTCGAGAACATCGTTGCGCACAACGCGGGGATGCTCGTTCCAGTGGCTACGATGCCGTGGGAGGGCAGGGTCAATCTCGTCAGCCTCGCAGTTGGCGCAGCGGCTGTTGACTTCCAGTGATGGTGATGAAATGAGTACGAGAAGGGCCGTGACAGTGCTGGAGCGATTGCTGCCGGGATGCCTCTTTGCCCTGGTCGCGCTCTTGTGCGTAGTGCCGGATGGCGCATCCGCAGTCAGCGTCCCATGGGGAGCTTCAAACACGTTCGTGAAATCAAACTCGACGCCGTTCAGCGTGGATGTATGGACCGATACAGGAGGACAAGGTATGTCGATGTCCGGAGGCACGTACGGGCCTGATGATGAGGTCACGGTGTACGTGTCGGCAACGTGGGACTGCCTTGCGTCCGTACGTGTCGGGCTACTGAGTGGCGAGACGCATGCAATGATGGACATCGGCCTCGCGGCGGACGAGACCCTGCGGCTTCCGCCGATCCCTCTGTGGGACCTGGATGAACCGGAGGGTGCATGGATTGTCGAACTCGATGCCATTGCCGGGGAAGACGTCGCGTCTGACAGTGTCCGATTTGACGTTGTGCAGAGTGCAGACCCGTTGGCTCAACTCGATGTAGATGTGATGACTGACCTGGGTGGAAGAGGCCAGGGCGTTCCGGGTGGCATCTACATCCTCGGCACTCGGACAATCCTTACGGTTGAATTAAACAAGGACGCCGACATCATGCTCGTTCTCGAAGGACCGGGAGTGAGCACCAGCGATGACGGTCACCTGAAGGCGGGCTCTCACACCATAGATCTGGGGACCGCAGAGGAAGGTGATGAAGGCGTCTGGACGGTTGATGTGACCGCCTTGGCAGGAGGACAACAGGTCTCGGACCGTGTTCAGTTCTCCGTCGTATCGAACGAGTCGTGGAGCGCCGTGGCTATCACTCCCGCCAATGCAACAGCATTCAACGCATTGATTGCTCTTAAGATGTCACAGGAACACCTGGATGAAGATGCCGCCTTTGACGTAGACAGGGACGGCTCGATAACCGCCGCCGATGCGAACCTGATACTTCTCTGGTCCGTCAGTCAGTAGCCAGTCTAGGCGGTCACTGCTGCATCGAGCCGCTTCCCGTACTGCCAGAGGCAAGACATTACCTGGCCTACGTCCTCTGCGCTCCGGTAGACAGGTATGACGCGTGTCATCGATTGAACCACGTCCATGCCCTCGGGCCGTGAGAAGTAACAGATGCTCATGGGCTTGCCCGTCTCGTGCTGTATCTCCTCCAGTCCGCGGATCAATCGCTCCTCTGGTGGGAAGGGACGTGAGTGCAGTCCCACTATTGCGCCATCTATGTTGTCCAGTCTGAGGACGGTCTCGGCACACTTGAGTAGCGGGTCGACCCTTAAGTCTGCCGCAAGGTCGATAGGATTTCTCAGGGACGCAAATGGCAAAGCGTCCGCCTCTTCGCGCATCTTCCGCTGAAGCATGAAATCGAGTTCGGGGACTTTGAGCCCGTGCTCGGCGAGGAAGTCTGTTGTGGCCACGCCGAATCCTCCGCTCGGGCCAACGATAGCAAGCCTGTTGCCCTTGAGAGGAGGCTGCATGTCGAACGCCATGGCCACGTTCAGGAGGTCGTGCGTCCGCGTCACCTCGATTACACCTGTCTGCTTGAACAGAGCGCTGTAGACGTTGTTCGCGCCTGCAAGAGCTCCTGTGTGGGATGATGCGGCACGGGAACCGTCGTCGGTCCGCCCGAACTTCATGACAACGATCGGTTTTTTCCTGGAGACTTCCCGTGCGACCTTCATGAACTTGCGCCCGTCACGGAGGCTTTCGATATAGCCCATGATGACACGGGTGTCATCGTCCTGGCCGAGATACTCAAGATAGTCGGAAAAGCGTGTCACGGCCTCATTTCCGCTGCTGATGAATGCGTTGAAAGGAAGATGCAGGTGCAGGCCGTAGTTGAGCGTCGTAACTCCGTATGTACCGCTCTGCGAGATGAACGACAGATGGCCCGGCTCGCTTTCGAGTGGCTCCATGGTTGCCACCAGCTTTGCGGGAAAGCTGCAGACGCCCATGCAGTTGGGGCCTGCAACCGGAACATCCGCCTCTGCACACAGCGCTTTGAGCTCGGCCTCGCGCTTCTTGCCTTCGATGCCGGTTTCTCCGAAACCCGCAGTGATGATGATGAGGCTGCGCACCCCGGTCGCGATTGCGTCCTTAACGGCATGGAGCACAAATGGTGCGGGTATGACGATGAACGCAAGGTCAACGGTTTCCGGCAGATCTCGCAGGGACTTGAACGATTGTATTCCGAGAACGGTATCTGCGTTCGGATTGACTGCGTATACGCGCCCCGCAAATCCTCCGGTCTTGATATTGTTAAGTACGCCGAACCCCCACTTCGTAGTGTCTTCGGACGCACCGACTACGGCGACGGATTCCGGTCGGAACATGTACTTCAGCTTATGCACAGTCTGAGACCTCCTCGGGATGTTGGGTGGCCAGCACAGCAGGGAGACCTCTGTGCTGCGCTCAAGACATGCGACTCGTAAGAGGGATACTGCTTTGTCACTGACTACCCGATACAGTTCGAATTCTGCTTCAGAAACGCAGGCAGGTCAAACTCAGTGAGAGGTGCTGGTCTGCTGTTCGAGCACTCCACGGCGTTTCATATATGAGCCATATTGATATAGCGCTGACATAACCTGTCCCACAGCCTCAGGATTGCCATAGACAGGAATGCGGTCGGTCATGCGCTGAATGACACCGACTCCTTCAGGGCGTGCGTAGTAACAGATGAGCACGGGCTTGCCTGTAGTCATGTGCAGGCGTTCAAGTGTCCTGATACTCTCCTCTGCCGGCGGATAAGGCCGTGCTGGAAGCGCCACGATGAGGCCGTCGATGAAGTCCTGCTGGATAGCGATCTCTGCACACTTCAAGAGCGGCGCGGGCCTGAGGTCGGCTGCGAGGTCAATCGGATTGCGCACCGATGCATACGGCATCGTTCCTGCCTCCAGCCTGATATGCTGCTGCAGTTCCGCATCGAACGACGGCACTTCGAGGCCGTGTTCTTCGAGGTAGTCCGTCACGGCGACAGCAAACCCTCCGCTCGCGCCCACGGACGCGATACGTGGGCCGCGTAACGGCGGCTGCATCGAGAAGCCCATAGCGACGTTCAGCAAGTCTTGCGTGCGGGTGACTTCTATCACTCCGGTCTGACGGAAGACCGCACTGTACACCGCATGAGAGCCCGCCAGTGCCCCGGTATGTGATGATGCGGCCAGCGATCCCTTCTGCGTGCGGCCGAACTTCATGACCACTACGGGTTTCCTAGTGGTCACTTCTCGTGCTACGCGTATGAACCTCTCGCCATCGCGCAGGCTCTCGATGTAACCCATCACAACGCGCGTGTCTTCGTCCTCTCCGAGATACTCAAGGTAGTCGCTGAAACGGGTGACTGCTTCGTTGCCGCTGCTCACGAATACGTTGAAGCCCACTCCTGTGCGTACGCCGTAGTTCAGAGTAGTGATGCCGTACGTGCCGCTCTGGGATATGAATGACACAGTTCCCTGCTCGCTCTTGAGTGGTTCCATCGTGCCTGCGAGGCCGACAGGGAAGGAGCATACACCCATGCAATTGGGACCGACCGCAGGTATGCCGGCGCTATCGCACAAGGCGCGTATCTCAGACTCCGCCCGTCTTCCTTCTTCTCCGGTCTCGCCGAAACCTGCGGAGATTATTACGATGCTTCGCACCCCGGCTTCGACTGCTTCGCGCACTGCTGTCACGACCAGCCGCGCTGGTATGACGATGAACGCGAGGTCAAGACGTTCCGGCACCGCACCAAGCGACGGGCAGGCAGTCCGGTCAAGTACGGTGGCTGCGTTCGGATTGACAGGATAGAGGCGTCCTTTGAAGCCACCATCTACTATATTGCGGAAGACCTTGTGGCCGTACTTATCTTCATCGTCCGAGGCTCCCACAACGGCCACCGCCCGGGGGTGGAACAATGGCGTCAATCTGTCCATCGTTTTGGTCCTGTGCCGCGTGTCACCGGCCGTCGTCACAGGGGAAGGTGCCTGTCTTCTTCCTGTACTCTGTGTACTGGCACATACCTGCCATAACCTGGCAGACTTCTTCCGGAGTGCCGTACACGGGAAGCGAACTGGTCATTCCCTGGATAAGCTCGGCGCCGCGCCGACTCCCGTAGTAACAGAGCAACAGCGGCTTGCCGCTCTCCCGCTGCATGCGCTCGAACGCGCGGATGCTCTCATCAGGTGGTGGAAGCGGGTACGACCACAAACCCACAACGACTGCATCGACCTCATCCGACTTGAGGAGATGCTCGGTGCACCTCAGGAGAAACTGAGGACGGATCTCGGCAGTCAGGTCTACGGGGTTCTTTACAATTGCAAACGGCGGTATGTTCTCGTCTCTCAGGCGCTGTTGCAGTGCTTCGCTCAGCTCCGGGACCTGCAGGCCATGTTCGGCCAGATAGTCGGAGGCAGCCACTGCAAAGCCGCCGCTGATGCCGGTGATGCCTATGCGGGTTCCGCGTGGCAGTGGTTGTGTGCGGAACCCCACGGCCATATTGAGCAAGTCCTGCGTCCGCACGACTTCGATTACTCCACTCTGCTTGAAGGCGGCTGCGTAGATGTCGTGAGAGCCTGCGAGCGCGCCGGTGTGAGAGGCGGCGGCCTTGGTGCCCGCTTCGGTCCTCCCGAATTTCATGACGATAATGGGCTTCTTCTTTGACGCTTCGCTCGCAACCGGCACGAAGCGCCCTGCATCCTTGAGACTCTCGATGTAGCCGATAATGACTCGTGTGTCAGGATCGTGCCCGAAGTACTCCAGAAAATCACAGAACCGGGTGACTGCCTCGTTACCACTGCTGACGAACTTGTTGAAGCCCACTCCGGCGGTCAGACCCTGGTTGAGCGTACTGATTCCATAGGTCCCGCTCTGCGATACGAAAGAGGTGTCTCCGGGTTCACCTTTGAGGCGGTCCATTGTCATCGTGCCGATGATGTGTGACTTGAAGCAGACAACACCCATGCAGTTGGGTCCCACAGCCGGTATGCCCGCCTCGTTGCAGAGACGGGCTATCTCGGTCTCCGTTGCCTTGCCTTCTTCGCCTATCTCGCTGAATCCGGCCGTAATGATGACGATGCCTTTGACACCGGCGGCGATGCAGTCCCGGACGGCGCCAAGTACCGCCCTGGCGGGTATGACCACGAAAGCGAGTTCGACCGGCTCAGGGAGGTCGCGCATAGAAGGATACGTCGCGCGGCCGAGGACTTCTGTGATATTCGGATTAATCGGATAGACCGGGCCCTTGTAGCCGGCATCAAGGATGCTTTCCATCACGCGGTGCCCGTACTTAGCGGGGTCGTCAGATGCACCAATAACGGCAACCGAGCGGGGCTCAAATAGACATGTCAGTGTTTTCATGCTTGATTCACCTTGGAACCGGGCGTCAAGACCCGCGTCTGCCACACTCTCAGACGGAGAGAGGGCGCAACCGCTACGGGTCTCTTGATGCTGCCTATCCTACTACAAGCACGGCGACAGGTGGTAAAACCTGTCGCATCCGACGTTTCAGATTGGCTTGGCGGATGTGCATACCATGGCGCAAAGAGCCACCATCAACTCCCTGTCTTGCGCGTCGCGCCATGTTGTATGCTTGTGCTGTTCGTCGCAATAGACCCATGCACCGAATGCAGTCGCATGCACCACGGTCGCGTTCGGAGAGAAACACAAGCCGGTACGTCGGGTAGTCTTGTCGGAATGCATGGAGAGCCGTGATGTCTGACAGAAGCGTCTATCAACTGTGCATCCTCGTGTTCAATATAGGCAGTTCCTCGTTGTCCTTCAAGCTGTATCGAGACTCGTCGGTGCTTGCGCGGGGAAAGTGCCATCGTGTTGGAGTTTCGGGCAAGATGCCTTCGTTCATTGAGTTTAGCGACGGGGAGCGCGTGACCCTTCAGGTAGAGCTGCCCGACCATCATGTCGCCGCAACCTGGGTACTTGACCACCTGCTGACGCAGGAATGTGAAATTGATGCAGTCGGACATCGCTTCGCTGACGGTGGAGGCTACTTCACAGGGTCGGTTGTCGTGAATTCTGAGACGCGTTGTCTACTTGAGAACTGCGCACCCTTGGCCCCGTTGCATAATACTGCGGCACTCGAGATTATCGATCTCGTTGACAATCGTCTGCCGGGACTACCGCAATACGTCGTCTTCGATTCGTCTTTCCATTCCTGTATGCCCGATGTAGCGCGCACGTATGCACTGCCCGCATCTCCGTCGGACCGCTTCAGGAAGCACGGGTTTCACGGGCTCTCCTACGCTGATGTTCTCAGTGAAACCCAGTGGTACCTGGGCGAGAAGATGTTCAAGGCTGTGGTCTTGCACCTTGGCACCGGAGGCTCGAGCGCGTGCGCGATTGCGGATGGCCGGTCTATTGACACCTCCATGGGTTTCTCTCCGCTCGCCGGGCTTGTGATGAACACCCGTTGCGGTGACGTGGACCCGGGTATACTCATTGAATCACTGAAGGAAGGCTATTCTGCCGACGAGCTCACCCGGCTGCTGCACCGCGATAGCGGTGTATTAGGTGTGAGCGATCGGCTTTCGGCAGACATCGGTGATATTATCGATGCTATTCATCGCGAGCCTCGCGCAAAGCTGGCGTTCGATCTTTATGTGTACCGCGCCAAGCACTATGTGGGGGCGTATGCTGCTGTGATGAATGGCCTCGATGTACTTGTCTTCACCGACGATGTTGGACTGAAAATGCCGGCGATTCGCAGCGCGATATGTCGTGATATGGATGTGCTCGGAATCAATCTCGATGAGAAGCGGAACTCCCTCGCCCGGTCCGACAGGATTGAGCCTCTTCACGTGGAGGGAGCACGTGTGCGCATCCTGTCCGTACCTAACGACGAGGAAAGTGCAATCTACGCCGAAGGTCTGACCGTGCTCCGTTCGGTCGAGCAATGACCTTAGCAGGGGAACCGACTCCTGTCATGGGCGTCCATCAACGCCGGCGGGTGATACACGGGGCCACAGGAATATGCCAGAGAGGCCGATGCCGCCAGAAGAAGACCAAAACGCGACGCCTCTATGAGTACATGCTGTTGACTTGTCCGCGTGGAGAATTCTAGGATGGGACGTGATGTCCGGAAGACGCCCCTGTCCATCCGGACACCGGAGAGGAGAGAAAACACCAGATGCCGAACCTTGAGTTTGACCGGACAGTCGTCTTTTTTGACCTTGAGACTACAGGGATCAGTGCGAGCGCCGACCGGATAGTAGAGATTACGGCCGTTAAGATGCAGCCCGACGGCACCCGCGAGGTGTGGACGAGGCGGGTGAACCCGGGCATCCCGATTCCTAAGAGTGCCACGGAGGTTCACGGGATAACGAACGAAGATGTCGCCGGATTGCCGGGTTTCGCCTACTATGCGCAGGAATTGCTCGGATTCATAGCCGACGCCGACCTGGGAGGGTTTGGTGTCAGCAGGCTTGATATTCCTCTGATAGAGGCGGAGTTTCGTCGTGCAGGCCTGGAGTTTTCCCGCCGTGGTCGTCGTATCCTGGACGCTCAGATACTGTTCCACATGCTGGAGCCGCGCGATCTGGCGGCGGCGCATAGAAAGTACTGCGGTTGTGAGATGGGGAACGCCCACACATCGGAGGCCGATGTGGAGGCCTCTATCGCCGTGCTCGAAGGTATCCTGACGGCGAACCCCGACCTGCCGCGTACGGCTCAGGGCCTTCACGCTCTGTGCAATCGCGAACAGGAGAACTGGATAGATCCCCAGGGCAAGTTTCTTTGGTCGGGTGGTGTGGCTGTCCTCGGGTTTGGCAAGTACAAGGGTGTGCCGCTCAAGACGGTCCGACAGAACGATTCCGGTTACCTCGAGTGGATAATGAAAAGTGATTTCGGGCCCGAGGCGAAGGAAACAGCCGAAGCCGCACTGCGCGGCGAGTTCCCGGAACCACCCAAGATCGAATAAGCGTACCTATTCCCTTGCAGCGTTGCACATTCGCCTGTACCGGCATGCTTTGCATCTGCCGGGACTCGGCGTCGGTTCGGCATCTCGCTCGTTCCGCCAGAATTGGAGCGCCCAGTCCAATTCGCTGAGTGCTTGTTCCCTGTCGAAAGGGAACACCTGGCTCAGTCCGGTGCCGGCACAGCGGATCGGGTCTGACAACCCTCCGCTCAGCACGGGGCACTCACCGGATGCCAAATCCGCACAGGTGTGACATGTGCGCTGGAAGACACTTACGCGATAGCGCGCAGCCTCTGTGCCGAAGCCCATCTCGCTCAGTCCAAGACAGTAGAGCCCTGCCTGCACCTTGTAAGGGCGGTAAATGCCGGGGCTTCCGCTGAACTTCCTTTCCGCTACGAGGTCGACATTTCCGCCCTGGAACCATGCTTCGTCCACGAACCCCAGCACGGTAACCCCGTTGTGCTCCCATCCTATTCTGAACTCGTAGATGCAGACAGGTACCTCACGTTCGATGATGGCCTGCCGGACCGCTTCCTCATGTGTCGTGGGCACCCCTAGGAGCCTGACTGACTAATTCGTTCTGAGTCTGCCGCTATCAGTTCTGGTG
>CAZKHH010000010.1:0-33793 GCA_964552485.1 uncultured Dehalococcoidales bacterium
ACCGGGCATGCAAACAGGAAATTGTAGCGTACGGGGGTTGGGGGGTCAAGAAACGTCAGTGTCCGCTGAGGTCCTGCCGCTGTGGTCATGGGGCAGTTAGTAGTCATCGTGGCGCCTTGACGTATGTCAACACCTCTGCACACGCCGGGCGCTCTCTCGTTCCGTCTTGGCCGGCCGAGACCCGGGCCGAAATGGTTCTCCACGTGTGCCATAGGGGAGGACGTAACGGCGCACGTTGTGCTCGACGTTGTGCTCGACCTAGTGATGTCGTCTCCCAGGATTCGTGTGTGGCGTTGAGCCTTTCTGCTAGAATAACGGAAGGTACATATGAGTGACGATAATGCGCTTGTTGTGCTCTGCCACTCGCGGCAAGGCGCGGCCCAGATTATCAGGGCCCGACTCGAAGACAGCGGTATCCCCGCGGCGCTCAGCTATGAGAGCGCGGGACTGGTCTACGGGCTCACAGTAAATGGGCTCGGTGAAGTTCGTATACTGGTGCCGAAGTCATTCTATGATCAGGCAAAGGCTGTGATTGAGGATGGCTCGGAGCCGGAGAGTCGTGATGCCGACAGCCCTGAATAGGCGCAGGCCCTTCGTGCAATTCAGTGTGCCACGCTTCGTATCGAAGGGAACGCCATGACGTCACGCCTCGACCGTGTCACGACAGAACGAGCCTCTTCTCTGGCTGCGCTCAGGGACAGGGGGATTGACCCGTACCCACATTCCTATCGACGAACGCATACGATGGCTGCTGCGCGCGAGCTATGTGCAACTGAAGGCGAACGCACCGGGACTGTCTCGGTCGCAGGAAGGGTCATGGCCCGCCGCAAGATGGGCAAGATGGCTTTCATCGACCTGATGGATGGCTCTGGCAGGCTGCAGTCGTGCGTACGGAAGGATCTCGTCGGTGAGGACACATTCAGCCTCCTCAGGGAGGTGAACATCGGCGACTTCATAGGGGTCGAAGGGGAACTATTCGTGACCAAGAGCGGTGAAGTCACGATCGAGGCAGCAACTCTGTCCGTGCTGTCGAAGTCGCTTCGCCCTCTTCCCGAGAAATGGCACGGGCTTGTCGATCGCGAGACCCGTTACCGGCAACGGTATCTCGACCTGATTTCGAATCAGGAGACACGCTCTGTCTTTGTCACACGGAGCAGAGCAGTGACGGCGACCAGGCGCTTCCTTGAAGATGAAGGCTACATAGAGGTCGAGACTCCGGTGTTACAGTCTCGGGCTGGCGGCGCCGCCGCCCGTCCGTTCATCACGCACCATAACGCACTCGATGAAGACCTGTACCTGCGTATTGCCCTTGAGCTTCCGCTTAAGAAGCTTATCGTAGGTGGAATGGACCGCGTGTACGAGCTTGGCAGGGTATTCCGTAACGAAGGCATATCTGTGCGGCATAACCCCGAGTTCACCCTTATGGAATGCTACTGCGCGTATGCCGACTACAATGACATGATGGACCTGACCGAAAGGCTCTTTGCCCGCGTTGCGCATGATGTTCTCGGCACTACAACCGTGAGTTTCCGTGGCCACGATGTCGATCTCGCGCCGCCGTGGCGAAGGGTTTCTCTCCGGGATGCGGTCAGGGAGGCGAGCGGTATCGACTTTGAAGACTATCCCGACAGGGATACCTTACACGAGCGCATGCTCCAGGAGGGCGTTCATGTGGAGGGTTCGCCTGGACGCGGGCGACTAATCGATGAGCTCATTTCGACCTTCGTTGAGCCTGCCATCATCCAGCCGACCTTCCTCCTGGACTATCCGGGCGAGATGTCGCCGTTTCCGAAGAAGAAGCGCGGAAACGAGAGACTGGTCGAACGGTTCGAAGCCTTCATCTGCGGTCTTGAGTTCGCCAATGCCTTTACGGAACTGAACGACGCGCTTGACCAACGCGAGAGGCTGGAGCAGCAGGTCAAGGGAAAGACGGACGGTGAAGACGTCCAGGTCGCTGACGAAGACTTCATAGAGGCGATGGAGTACGGAATGCCACCGACGGGAGGGCTTGGCATCGGCATCGACAGGCTCGTAATGTTGCTCACCGGTCAGGAATCGATACGCGACGTGATACTCTTTCCGCAGCTGAGAGGTAAGCGTGATGATTGATATCAAGTTGATACGCGACGACCTGGCATTCGTCGAGCGGGCCATGGAACAGCGAGGTTTATCAGGCGTGCTCTCTCCAGTCGTCGCAACGGATGAGCGGTACCGGTCGCTGCTGCGAGAGGTCGAAGACCTAAGGGCGAAGCACAACAGAGAGAGCAAGCAACTTGGCCGTATGAAAGAACGACCATCCGAGATGCTGGCCGAACTGCGGGAGTTGGGTGAACAGGTTTCCGAGCTACAGAACCGCACCAGAGAGGCCAAGGAAGAACTCGATGCATTGCTGCTCGAACTGCCGAACATTCCTCACGAGAACGTTCCCCTGGGCGAAGATGCAGATGATAATGTCCTGGTTCGCACATGGGGAACACCGCAATCGTTTGAATTCGAGCCTCTTCCCCACTGGGAGATCGGAGAGCGTCTCGACATCATTGACTTTGTGCGGGGCGTCAAGCTTTCTGGAAGCAGATTCTACGTGCTCAAGGGCCTGGGTGCCCGCCTGCAGCGCGCCCTTATCTCCTTAATGCTCGATGTGCAGACGAAAGACCATGGATACAAGGAGATATACCCGCCTTTCATGCTCCACAGGGAATGCATGATTGGCTCTGGCAACTTGCCCAAGTTTGAAGATAACCTCTATCACGATGCGGAGGAAGACTACTGGTTTGTTCCTACGGCAGAGGTCCCTCTGACCAACCTCCATCGGGATGAGATACTAGAAGCTACCGAGCTTCCACTCTACTACGCTGCATACACGCCATGCTTCCGTCGGGAGAAGATGGCGGCGGGCAAAGACACCCGGGGCATCAAGCGCGGCCATCAGTTCGACAAGGTGGAGCTGTACAAATACGTCGTGCCGGAGACCTCCGACGGCGAGCTCGACAGACTGGTGAACGACGCGGAAGAGATACTGAGGCGCCTCGGTCTTCCTTATCGCGTTATTCAGCTCTGCACGGGAGACCTCGGGTTCGCGGCACGCAAGACGTTCGACATCGAAGTATGGGCTCCTGGCTCCAATGAATGGCTTGAGGTGAGCTCGTGCAGCGATTGCGGTGATTTCCAGGCGCGCCGCGCTAACCTTCGCTTCCGACCCGTGCCTGGAGCTAAGCCGCAATTCGTTCATACGTTGAACGGGTCGGGACTTGCGCTCCCAAGGGTTTTCATCGCTCTCCTTGAGAATTTCCAGCAACCAGATGGCACTGTGTTACTACCTGAGGTGCTGGACAGGTATATGTAGCGGGCGCACAATGAAACGAGATGCACCGGGAGCGTCCGGCTTCTCGTGTGCGCCTCTTTAATAGTCTTCTCTAAGGAGGGAAGGACATGGCTCGTGCATATAGCTATGCCTACGCCGGTTCGACTACGCCCCTCATCGGATCGACCATCCCTGACTACCTCGATCGAATTGCAGAAGCCTACCCCGACAATGACGCACTTGTTGACGTGCCGACCGGCAGACGATGGACCTACAAGGAATTCGCCCGGGATTGTCGACGGGTGGCACGGGCATTCATGGCCATGGGACTGGAACGTGGCGACCGTGTGGGCATATGGGCGACCAATCATCCCGAGTGGGTGCTCGTGCAATTCGGAAGTGCCATTGCGGGGGTCGTGCTCGTTAATATCAATCCCGCCTACCGGACGCACGAGCTCGAATACGCACTGAACAACTCCGGCGCACGGGCACTAATGCTGGTGGAGCGGTTCAAGACCTCCGACTACGTGTCGATGGTATATCGGATCGCGCCGAAGGCGCGCGAGGCCAAGCCCGGCTTAATCGATTCCGACCACCTGCCCCTGCTGCATTCGCTCGTGCTGATTGGTGAGTCGGCGCATCCCGGGATGTATACGTGGCAGGAGTTTATGCAACTCGCCGACTCGGTGGATGATGCCTCGCGTGCCAAGCGGCAGGGAGCGCTCGACATCGACGATGTGATCAATATCCAGTACACGTCGGGCACGACGGGCCTTCCGAAGGGAGCGTCCCTCACGCATCACAACATCCTTAACAACGGCTTCTTTGCGGGAGAGGGGATGAGGCTTAGCGAGAAGGACAGGCTTTGTATCCCGGTGCCTTTCTATCACTGCTTCGGCATGGTACTGGCCAATCTTGCGTGTGTGACTCATGGCGCCACCATGGTGATACCAGCCGAGAGCTTCGATGCGCGCTCGACTCTCGTGGCGGTTGAGCAGGAACGCTGCACTGCTCTACACGGTGTGCCGACGATGTTTATCGCCGAGTTGGAACACCCAGAATTCGAATCGTTCAACCTCACATCCCTTCGCACAGGAATAATGGCCGGTGCGCCATGCCCGATTGAAGTAATGCACAAGGTTGTCGACCGCATGCATGCTTCACAGATGACAATCGCATATGGAGAGACGGAAGCGTCGCCCATCGCGACGCAGACTCCTGTGGATGCCACACTGGAGGATCGTACCGGTACGGTGGGACTGCCGACTCCACACGTCGAGCTGAAGATAATCGACAGTGAAACAGGCGCAATTGTCCCCTGTGGAACACAGGGAGAGATCTGCTACCGCGGCTATAACATCATGCGCGGGTATTACAACAACCCTGAAGGTACGTCGGAAGCTATCGATAGTGCTAAATGGCTTCACAGTGGCGATCTGGCCACGATGGATGAGCGCGGATACTGCAAGATTACGGGCAGGGTGAAGGAGATGATCATTCGCGGCGGCGAGAACGTCTATCCGCGTGAGATCGAGGAGTTCCTTTTCTCCCACCCTAAGATACGGAACGTGCAGGTAATCGGCGTGCCCGACGAGAAGTACGGCGAAGAGATACAGGCATGGATCGAGCTTCGGGAGGGCGAGCACGCGACCGAGGAGGACATTCGCGAGTACTGCAAGGGCAGGATTGCACACTACAAGATACCCCGGTATGTGAAGTTCGTTACTGAGTTCCCGATGACGGTGACCGGCAAGATACAGAAGTACAAGATGCGGGAGACTGCAATCGAAGAACTCGGGCTTGAGAAGGTTGCCGAAACGAAAATGGCATGAGGCCGCAGATTGCTGCAAGGGGCGGGAATACCGCCCCTTGGCTTTTTCGCAAATGCAGCTACCGTGATGTTGGTGTGTTGACGAGGTTTGGCGGTGTCTCGCCGTCGAGCGCCGCAAGAATGTTGCGCACCGCCACGTGAGCCATGTTCGTCCTCGTTTCCCACGAGCCGCTTCCTATATGTGGAGTCAGCACAACGTTGGGAAGTTCGGTGAGACCCGGGGTGATTTCCGGCTCGCGCTCAAAGACGTCGAGGGCAGCCCCCGCAATAGTACCGGCCTGCAGCGCCTCGAGGAGCGCCTGCTCGTCGACTACGGGGCCGCGTGACACATTCACCAGGAAGGCAGTCTTCTTCATCATCGAAAGCCGACGAGCGTCGATGAGATGGCGGGTCTCGTCGGACAGCGGTACGTAGAGGGACACGAAGTCGGATTCCGCCAGCAAAGTGTCGATATCTGCGTATGTGGCCTGCAGCGACATCTCTTTCTCCGGTGCGAGCCGTGTGCGATTATGATAGAGAACCCGCATGCCGAAGCCAAGAGCCCGCCTGCCCACGGCCTGACCGATGCGGCCGAAACCTACTATGCCGATTGTCTTTCCCCATACGTCCGCGCCGAGCATGGCGAACGGCTTGAACCCTTTGAATTGACCGGCTCTCACGTAGGCGTCCGCCTCTACCACGCGGCGGGCTACAGCCATAAGAATTGCCCAGGAAAGGTCGGCAGTCGTCTCGGTCAGCACATCGGGGGTGTTAGTCACCATTATTCCCTTCTGCGCCGCGTACTCCGCGTCGATGTTGTTGTATCCGACGCCCCAGTTGGCGATTACCTTAAGGCGTGGACCGACATTGTCAAGGACTTCCTTGTCGACCTTGCTGCCGACGCACAGAAAGGCATCGGCTTCGTTGAGTCGGGCCACAAGTTCCTCCCTCGCGGGAAGGCCTTCGCCTTCGTGGGAGACGACCGTGTGTTTCTGCCGCAGCGCCTCAAGGGCGGCCTCCGGCAACCAGAACGAGACGTACACATTCATTCTCTACCTCCTGCAGGCGACGTATCGCCGGATTCCCAGCCCGTACTCTAGTCGACGGGCACAGCGTTTTCCACTATGTCTGCGCGGATCGGACGCCCATCCTGATCCATCTCGATGGCCACGACGTCGATTCGCCAGGCCCTGTCGTGCAGTTCCCTGTGAGTGGCGACATAATCGAGCGCGCACGTAATGAGCTTATCACGTTTGCGCTTTGTGATTGACTCCTCGGGAGTGCCGAACTCCCTCGACGTGCGTGTTCTGACCTCGACAAATACGTGACAGTCCTTCTTCTTCGCGATGACATCTATCTCGCCGTGACGAACGCGAGCGTTGGTCTCGACTATCTTGTAGCCACGCTTCTTGAGAAGCGATCGCGCGGCTTCTTCACCGCGCCTGCCGGTGTCCAGGTGACTCACAACAGGCCACCCAGCGCAATGCATACGGGCTCAAACGTTCTGCGATGTATCGGACAGACGCCGACTTGTAGGAGCCTCTCCATGTGGAACCCGGTCGCGTAGCCCTTGTTGTTTCTGAAACCATACTCGGGATACTGTGAGTCAAGCTCTATCATCAAGCGGTCGCGAGTGACCTTCGCTACTATCGAGGCGCAGGCTATCGAGAAACACAGGGAATCCCCTCGGGCCATCGATTCCTGAGGGATACGCAAGTGAGGAAGAACCACCCAATCGATGAGGGCGGCACGAGGGCGGACAGAGAGTTCGTTAATGGCTGCATACATGGCCCTCTTGGTAGCACCGACAATGCCTACTTTGTCGATGACTTCGCACCCGACGATACCCACGGCTGCCGACTGCGCATGGGCCATGATGCAGTCGTAAAGCTCTTCCCTCACCTGCGGGACGAGTTCTTTGCTATCGCGTACATCGCGGCACCACGATATGTCGCCGTTCCAGTCCGCAACCACGGCTCCGGCAACCACCGGTCCTGCAAGCGCACCCCGGCCGGCTTCGTCCAGGCCTGCAACCGGCCACAGTCCACGCTCCAGCATGAGGAGCTCGTGTTCGACGGTCGGTGGAGGTCCGTTTGGAGCCATAGCGCTGGGTACCGGTCAGTATGCTGCCTGGAGAACACCGCCTCCAAGCACTGTCGTCCCATTGTACACGACAAGAGACTGGCCCGGCGCGACGGCTTTCTGGGGTTCTGCAAATGCTACGCGTGCTGAAGAGCCTGCAACTCTGATGTCGGCCCGTGCCGTCTTCGCCCTGTATCGGACTTGTACCTCCGCACTGAAGGTATCAGCGGGAGCGACTCCAGATACCCATGAGAGATCAGTGATGGTGGCCGAGGTTGAGTAGAGTTCGTTTTCAGGACCGACCACAATGTGGTTCTTCTCCGGAATGAGCCGTGTTACGTACGCGGGGTAGCCGAGCGCGAGGTCGAGACCGTGCCGTTGTCCAACGGTATAGAATGCCAGTCCCTTGTGTCGACCTATCACTCGTCCGTTGCTGTCCACAATATCGCCCGGGATCGATCTGGACCGTGATGCGACAAGCCCATGGTATGTGTGGTCGCGCACGAAACACAGGTCTTTGCTGGGCCTCCCGACGGGGAGTCCCCCGGCTCCGACGCGGGAGTGCACTTCTCTGCGGGAGATCTCCCCCAGGGGCATCAACGTCCGGGAGAGAGTGTTCGCACTCACCCTGTAGAGAAAATACGATTGGTCGGCACGACGGTCGAGGCCACGCAGGAGACGCGTGCCGCTCTTGTCAGTCACGATGCGCGCGTAATGGCCGGTCGCGAGCAGGTCGGCGCCGCTGTCCATGGCTATACGGAGCAGCACCCCGAACTTGATTGAGGCGTTGCAGAGAACGCACGGATTCGGGGTGCGGCCCGACGCGTAAGCGGCGCAGAAGGGGGCGATTACTGCGTGCGCGAACTGGTTCGACAGATCAACCGTGCGAAGATCGAGGCCGAGATGCCCTGCGATCGACTGTGCTGCGTCGGCCTGTATTGCAGTGTCGGTGGAGGGAGTGAAGATTGCATGCAGGGCAAACACCTCGTGACCGGCCTCTCGCAGCATCTGCGCAGCGAGCGCAGAGTCAGCGCCCCCACTCAATGCAACAGCAACACGTCGTGCCATGTGTCCGATGAATCACCCGCAACTGTCGGCATGCTCTTTCTCCTACCGCGCTGAAGACCAAACGCATCAGTCCATGAGCTGCGAAACGTGAGTCCAGATTGTCGAGGCAGTGTCGTCGATTGGCTGGAGCCCGTTGAGCACAATCCATCGCTCCGGTTCCTGCGCCGCCAGTGTCAGATAGCCTTTGCGAACACGGTCGTGGAACCCGCCATCTTCGCGCTCAAAACGGTCGGGCTCCTTCTTCTTGCGAGTGAGCGCCAGTGCTGGTGGCACGTCCAGAAGGAATACGATGTCCGGAGCAAGTCCAAGGGTGGCAGCATTATTGACGACCTGTACAGTGTCAAGGTCGATGCCCCGACCATAGCCCTGGTACGCGAGGCTCGACGCGGCGTACCGGTCACACACAACAACCGCACCCCTCTGCAACGCGGGGAGAATAATCTCGCGAGTCAACTGTGCCCTGGCGGCTCCGAAAAGGAACAACTCCGTGGTTGGACCCATGGGATTCTCACGGTGCCTGATGAGTGCCTGTCTCAGTTCCTCTCCAATGGCGGTGCCGCCGGGTTCGTATGTGGTAATGACTTCGCGGCTGCCATTAGCCAGCCGCCTCGCAAGCCTCTCGACCTGGGTACTCTTACCGGACCCTTCACAGCCTTCAAATACGATGAAGGGACCCATGTAACTAACGTCGGCCGCGGGCTGCGCCTTCCCGTGAGCGCGGGCTGCGGTCCTCTCTATCTCTCTCATCGCTGAGGAGTTGCTGGAGCTGATGCACATAGCCTGAACGTGATGGCCCCGGTGTGATTGTAGTGAGTGCCTGTCGCAACTGGGACATATCGTTGCCCTTAAGCACATATACCGGAATACCAAGAGCTTCGGCATCGCGAACCCGCTGGGGTTTGCGGCGGTAATGCGGCCGTGTCGTCAGAAACAGGTCGGACGCCTGAATCTCGTCGACCATTCTTATCGGCAGGTGTTCACGTCGCGCTGCGGTCTCCAATCGGGAACGGTTCACGCCGAATGGAAAAACCCTCACCTCTCGCTTGCCATCAATGGCCGATGGCATGACGGGCTGCATTGTGTGTTCTGCGGTCTTGTCTGGTTCAGGCGAGGCCGACTGCAGTTCCTTCTGCACACGGTCATCGGCATCGACCCAGCGGAGTTCGGTGCGCACCGGACGCTGGTGGAGGATGCTGTCAACGGCTTCCAGCACGTTGCCATGAACGGAGACGCGGTAGTAATCGAGAATCTCGACTACGACATCGAACGTAGGCGGCGCCTTGCGTTCGAGTACAGACTTCTGCGTTCCGCGCCGTCGCGCCTCTTCGTCTCCGAGCGTGACCGTCTGCGTGCCGCCGACGAGGTCCGAAAGCGTCGGGTTGAGAATGAGATTCTCAAGCGAATTGCCGTGTGCGGTGCCGACAAGCTGTACGCCTCGTTCGGCAATCGTCCGTGCCGCCTGAGCTTCCAATTCTGTTCCTATCTCGTCGATTATGATGACCTCGGGCATGTGGTTCTCGACAGCCTCAATCATGACGGAATGCTGGCGCTCTGGAGCGGCCACCTGCATCCGTCTCGCGTGGCCTATAGCCGGGTGCGGTATATCGCCGTCGCCGGCTATCTCGTTGGACGTATCGATGACGATGACGCGTTTCCCCGCATTGTCTGCTAGTATGCGCGCGGTTTCGCGCAGCATCGTGGTCTTACCAACACCAGGACGACCCAGCAGAAGGATGTTCTGGCCCGATTCAATCAGATCCGCGATCATATCGACCATGCCGAATACCGCGCGGCCGACCCGGCACGTGAGGCCAACAATCGCTCCTTGGCGATTGCGCATGGCGGAGATACGGTGCAGAGTGCGTTCGATCCCGGCCCGATTGTCAGCTGTAAACGTGCCGATACGCGAGACTACAAAGGCGATGTCGTTCTGGTCCACCTCCTTGAAACCGATGCCAACCTCCCCCCGCGGGAAGCGCGCCTCTGGCACGGCACCAAGGTCAAGGACAACTTCAAGGAGTTCATTCAGGTCAGATTGCTCACGCAAGGGTTCACGGACATGGGGGGGAAGAACGTCCAGCAGGGCGTCGAGATCGTCGGCTACTATTTGTCGCAAATGTTTCCTGTTACCAGCCCCGTGAAGACAACAGTTCCTGTTGAGGTATAGAGGTGATTTCGATCCCGGGCATCGCTTCACCCAGTCCTTTCGATGCGCGTGCCAGGACTTCCGGGTCCCGGAAGTGTGTCACCGCCTCAACGATTGCCTTCGCGCGGGCGCTTGGATTGCTCGATTTGAAGATGCCTGAGCCCACAAACACTCCATCGGCGCCGAGCTGCATCATGAGCGCAGCGTCGGCAGGCGTTGCCACCCCGCCTGCTGCAAAATTGACCACCGGCAGTGTGCCACTCTCGTGCAGATCAAGTACGAGTTGAAGCGGAGCGCCAAGGACTTTAGCTTCGGAGGACAGTTCTTCCTGTGGCAAGGCCTTGATACGACGAATACCATCCTGTACGGCTCGCATGTGGCGGACAGCCTCTACGATATTTCCGGTGCCTGCCTCGCCTTTGGTCCGTATCATGGCTGCGCCTTCGGCAATGCGCCGTAGCCCTTCACCGAGGTCGCGGCAACCACACACGAATGGCACGCGGAATCCGTGCTTCCACACATGGAAGCTCTCGTCGGCTGGCGTGAGCACCTCTGACTCGTCAACGAAATCCACTCCAAGGGCCTCAAGGACCTGTGCCTCAACAAAGTGCCCGATGCGGCACTTGGCCATAACCGGTATACTCACCGCTTCCATGATTGCGCTGATGACCGTCGGGTCTGCCATGCGTGCAACGCCGCCCGCGGCCCGTATATCCGCTGGTACTCTCTCGAGGGCCATTACTGCACACGCTCCTGCTTCCTCTGCGATGCGTGCCTGCTCGGGCGTCACGACATCCATGATGACCCCGCCCTTGAGCGACTGTGCAAGACCGCTCTTGGTCCTGAAGGTGCTCTTCTCCATGACGTTATTATAGGCCAGCCTTAGTAGCGACGCAAAGAAACCCGGGACATTTTGCGGAGAACGGCCGGCCTCGCCAGGCCGGCCGCAATGGTTCTAACAGTGTTCGAGACTAGCCTTGTTCGTTGCCAGCGATGATGACGCTGACGCTAGCCGTTGCGGGTGTGCCGCCGAGGTTGTGCGTCAGTCCGAGACGTGGATTCTTCACCTGGCGCTTGTCAGCCTTTCCCTGCAACTGCTTATAGACCTCGTACATCATACGCAGTCCGCTTGCGCCGATGGGGTGGCCGAAGCACTTCAATCCGCCATCGGTGTTCACCGGCAGGCCACCTTCGAGCGTGAAGAATCCGTTCTCGACATCTTGAGGGGCCTTGCCTCGCTCGCTGAACTTGAGGTCTTCCATGATAACCAGTTCGGTGATGGTGAAACAGTCGTGTACCTCTGCGATGCTGATTTCCTCACGAGGGTTCTTGATGCCTGCCTCTGCATACGCGCGGTCGCCGGCCCTGACGGTCTCTTCCACATGTATCCAATCGTATTTGGGACTCATGTAACCCTCGTACGGACCGACCGCGATCTGGAGGGCTTTCACGTAGATCGGGTCCGCCCTGAAGTTCTTGGCCAGGTCGGCACGTGTGACAATGGCAGCCGCAGCGCCATCACTCACGCCACAGCAGTCGAACAGCCCGAGAGGCCACGCGACCATGGGTGCGGCGAGGACCTTCTCAAGCGTCACTTCGGACTGGAAATGTGCCTTGGGAGCAAGCGCTCCGTTGTGATGGTTCTTCACCGCGATCTCGCCGATGATTCGCTTCCCGTCCTCTGGCCCGAGGCCGTATTTGTCGAAGTACTTGGTCGCCATCATGGCGAAGTGGCCGGGTGGGCTGTACGTACGAGTCCTGTAGGTATTCTGCTGCCTGCGGAAGAGCTCGAAATCGGGCAGTCCACTGTATCCTGAGTCCTTGAGTTTCTCGACACCGACTGCGAGTGCGATATCGCAGGCGCCCGATGCGACCGCGTAACATGCATTGCGTAGAGCGTCCGAACCGGTGGCGCAGGCGTTCTCGACGCGTGTCACGGGAATGTAATCGAGCTTCAGCGCGCGCGCAAGCATCTGGCCCGTCCACTCCGTGACGTAGGTGCCAAGCCAGGCGGCCTGGATGTCCTTCGGATCGATGCCGGCATCTTCGTAGGCCTCGTACGCCGAGTCGATTATCATGTCGTCGGCACTCTTGTCCCAGTTCTCGCCGAACTTGGAACACCCCATGCCGATTATTGCGACTCTATCCTTGATTCCGTCCATGCTTCACCTCGTTTTTCACTGGAAATGACCACTTAGTCTCTCTTGGGCCGGGCTTTCCACCAGTAGGTATAGAACCCGCCGACATACCTGAGTATGCGGAATGCCATCTCTATGGGAATGCCGATCTTGATTTCCTCGGGGTCACGATCGGTCATGTCGCAGGTGATTCGTCCACCACCTTCGAAGTCGACCGCAGCCACGGTCGTAGGTGGATCGATGCTTGCCCCCAGGCTATCGTGGCTAAATGTAGCAAGAACGGCGGGTCTATTCGAAAAGTTGTAGTCCTCGAACCTGTCCCGGGCCCCGCATTCCATGCAGACTCGCTGGGCCGGATATTGCGGTGTGCCACAGGCCAAGCATTTGACTCCGTGCAAATCCAAGCCGCTCTTGTTGTCCCTCCAGAGCGCAACCGGAGAAGGCTGCTCGAGTGGAGCGGTCGCCGCAGGCTCGAGCTCGATGATTCGACGCCAACGCAAGTACTTCTCGTAGGTGAGTATCTGAAGTTTCGTGTTCACATAGTAGTCCATGCCGCGGGCGGGCTTCCCCGATGCGATGTCGGCCGTTGCGGTCAACGTGAGTACGTCAGCGCCATTTCCATAGGAAGCAATGAGCAGGCGGTCGCCCGGAGCAGCTGTTTCAAGCGCTGCCGCAAGCGAAATGAGAGGCTGAGCGCTTCCTGTGTCACCGAACTCGTTGAAGTATGTGTCCTGTACCTTCTCCGGATTCAGCTTCATCATCTTGGTTATGGCGGTAAGCTGTCGCGCATCAGGTGAGTACATGACCAGCTTCGAAAAGTCTTCTATCGACGCTCCAGCCTTCTCCAGCGCTGTGCGGATTGCCTGAGGGACGACGCGCCCGTGTCCATCGTCTCTCACGAAACGGACTTCCCAGGTGCGTACATATCGGTCTCTGTCCGAGCGGAACACGTCGATTATCTCGTCGGACATCGTGTACATCGAATCGACATTCGCGGCGACTCCTTCGCTGCCGATGAGGAATGCTGCTGCACCGTCGCCGAATGCCATCTCGTTTGCACCGTTTGGCATGCCAAGCCGTGAATCAGCGACGCACACCAGTACGTTGCGGGCCGAGCCGCCGTTGACGGCATCGACTGCTGCACGGAGTGCGTTTGTGCCGCAGCGGAGAGAGCCGCCGAAGTCGCAGGAATAAGTGTCGGCGCCCATTGCAAGCACGGCCGCAATCGTGGCCGCACACTGCTTCTCCTCGTAGGGAGCTGTTGTCGAAGCGAAGAACACCGCATCGATAGTATTCAGGTCGATGCCCTTGAGACAGCTCTGAGCTGCCGCAACAGCCATCGTAAGTGTGTCCTCATCATGTGCCGCTACTGCCTTTTCGCCTTTCCCTCGGCTTCCCCATGCCCGGCCGATTTCGGCTCTGTTCAGTCTGTAAAGCGGCAGGTATGGTGCGTATGAAACGATTCCTGTCATGTTGTCCTAATCTCCTTCCTTCAACGATTGAAGGCGGTGTCGCCTCGCTATTTGTTCGAGTAGTCGTACCAGCCCTTGCCGGTCTTTCTGCCCAGGTGGCCGGCCTGAATCATCTTTTTCAGCACAAGAGGGGGCAGGTACGCCGGATCCTTCGTCTCTTCGTAGACCGCCATGCATGCATTGTAGTGGATATCCAGACCCACGAAGTCCATCAGAGTGAACGGCCCCATCGGGTAGTTGAGGCCGAGGCGCATCGCCTTATCGATATCTTCCATGCTGGCGAGCCCGCGCTCCCACTGTCGGACTGCCACAAGGGTGTAAGGCAGGTAGAGCTGGTTGACGATGAAGCCGGGAGCATCCTTGCAGACGACTGTCTCTTTGCCCACCGAATTCCCGTAGGCCACGCCCACCTCCACTACATCGTCACGGACCACCAGCGTCTTCACAACCTCGAGGAGTTTCATAACGGGAACCGGGCTGAAGAAATGGAGCCCGAGTATTCTCTCGGGGGACTTCGTCGAAGCCGCTATCTCCGTGATCGAGAGCGAGGAGGTATTGCTCGCCAGAATGGCGTCGGGTGAGCAGATGCGGTCCAACTCGGAGAAGACCCGCTTCTTTTCCTCCATCACTTCCAATACGGCTTCGACGACCAGTTGACAGTCTTTCAGGTCGTCGAGTTGCGTCGTTCCTGTTATCCTTCCGAGCGTGGCCGAGCGCTCCTCGGCTGTCGACTTGCCGCGGTCCACTGCTTTCTGGGTTGAAGCCTCTAGTCGCGAGATTCCCTTCTTGAGGAACTCTTCGTTGACCTCGGTCACGATTACGTCGTAGCCTGCGCGGGCGGTTATCTCGGCAATACCCGAGCCCATCAGGCCGCAACCGACGATACCGACTTTCTTGATGTCCATACAGCGTCTACCTCCTTGCGAACCAGTTCGTAGTCCCGGGCATGCACGTACCGGCCCGTACTCCTACGCTATTAATACTCCGCCATTGACGCTCAACGTCTGCCCCGTGATGTAGTCCGCCTCGTCGGATACCAGGAACAGAATCGCCGCAGCAATCTCATCCGGCTCGCCGAGTCGCTTCCACGGAACTGTCTTTTCGTAAGCTTCAGCGAGCTTGGGCTTGTCCTTCCTCGTTGTATTCCACATGTCCGTGTTGATGAGTCCGGGAGATACGCAGTTCACATTGATCTTGTAGCGGGAGAGCTCCATCGCGAGGTTTCGAGTGAACGCGATAATTCCACCCTTCGCCGCGCCGTATACCGCCTGACCGGAGCTTCCCGCGCGGCCGGCGTCGGATGCTACGTTTATGATTTTTCCATGCTGGCGCTCTATCATGCCATCGAGCACGGCCCTGCAGAATACGATATGGCTCAATAGGTTGATATCAAGGCATCGCTCCCAGCCTTCCTGCGTACCCTCCGTGAAACGTTCGACAAGGTGCAATCCGGCGTTGTTGACTAGGATGTCTACCTTGCCAAGCTCTTTGTTGGCGCGTTCAACGGCTGCGAATATCTGTTCGCTCTTGGAAACGTCGACGCTTATCGCCAGGGCTTTGCGGCCGAGTGCCCTGACCTCTTCAGCGACCGCCTCGAGATCAGGGAGCGTTCTGCTGGTAACGACCACATCCGCACCCTGACGAGCGAATGCAAGAGCGCTCTGCCTGCCTATGCCGCGGCTTCCACCCGTGATAAGAGCCACTCTGCCTTCAAGGGAGAACGGCGTTGAATTCATGACATTGGACTCCTTTCGAGAATTTGCGCGTATCCTACCATACCTATCGGCATCCAGTGCGTGCCAGACGAAGAGGCGAGGGTCATAACGGTTTTCGCGCGGGAATACCCGGCCTGCGTGGAAACCGCACGGGTGTCGGTCGGGTCTTGCGAATGCAGATGATGTGGCGCGCGTCACTAAGGCCGGGTAGTTCGATTGCGATCCGGTCTTCAAGTTGGCCTCCGAGCTGCGCCATGGCACTGGCTGCCTGTTCCAGCTCAGCCAGAGTGTCCCCCTTCTTCATTGCGATGAACAGGCCGCCAACCTGTACGAAAGGCAGTCCGAGCTCAAATAGTGCGGCGAGAGGCGCGACTGCCCGGGCTGTGACTGCGTGAAATGCTTCACGCAGTCCGGCTTCGTGGGCGCGGTCCTCAGCTCTTCCATGAATGACTCTGATGCAGTCCAGGTGTAATGCTTCCGCCACATGCGTAAGGAATGTCACCTTCTTGCCTGTCGCTTCCAAGAGGGTGACTGACAATCCGGGCACGGCAATCTTCAACGGTATGCCGGGAAAACCTGCTCCGGAGCCGACGTCGAGCACGCAGACAGCGTTGGGAAAGCCCGGCTCGGAATCCAGCGCCCGCAAGGCACTGAGGGAATCGAGAAAATGACGCACTTCGATACCTTCAGGTGAATCGATAGCGGTGAGGTTGAAACGCTTACTCCACTGGATCAGGACCCGGCTGTAGCGTTCAAACCGGTCCATCTGCTCAGTATCCAGCGGATAACCGAGCGAGCGGGCTCCGGATTCAAGTAGTTGCATGGCGACGATAGTGTACGGCTTTGGAGGTGTGCCTGGCACCTGTTTCCCGTTCGTTTGCGTGCGAATCGGTGCTGCGTTATTATGCCACGCATGGATATTGACACCCTGCTCAAGGACGCAGGGGCTTACCTCCCGCCTGAGAAGCTCGAACTGGTGCGCTCGGCGTACGATTTTGCGGCAAAGGCGCACGAGGGACAGGTACGCGCGTCTGGCGAGCCTTTCCTGGAGCATCCGCTCAATGTCGCGATGACGCTCGTCGAGCTTCAGCTTGATGCACCGTCGATTGCGGCTGCGATGCTTCACGATGTGGTTGAAGACAGTGATGTGCCGCTTGACAAGGTAAAGGCCCTCTTCGGAGAAGAGGTCGCGCGTCTGGTCGATGGCGTCACCAAGCTGAAGAGGCTGACAAGCAAGAGCGAAGGGCGCGAACTCGATTCCAAGACGCAGGCGGAGAACCTGCGGAAGCTTCTTGTTGCGACCGCGGAAGATCTGCGGGTCGTTCTGATTAAGCTTGCTGACCGGCTGCACAATATGCGTACGCTGGGGGCGCTGCCGCTTGCGCGGCGAAGGGCAATCGCACAGCAGACCCTTGAAGTGTACGCACCCCTCGCTCACAGGCTCGGGCTGCGGCGCACGAAGTGGCAGCTTGAAGACCTGGCGTTTCGGTTCCTGGAGCCAAAGCAGTACCGCCGTTTTTCGCGCCTCATATCTACCAAGCGTGCGGAACGGGAAGGTTTCGTTCAAGAGGCAATCACCACGCTTGTGGATGAACTGAAGAGCGCAGGTATCGAGGCGCGCGTCATGGGCAGGCCAAAGCATATATACAGCACGTACCTGAAAGCGCAACGCTACGTGGAAATGGGCAAGAGTTTTGGTGATATTCACGACCTGTTTGCCCTCCGGGTCCTTGTTGAGACAGTATCCGATTGCTATAAGGCACTTGGCATCGTACACAACATGTGGCATCCGATGGTCGAGGAATTCAACGACTACATCGCCAACCCGAAAGAGAACGGCTACCAGTCTTTGCATACGACGGTTCTCTGCAAAGGGACCACGCCCATTGAAATCCAGATACGAACGTACGAGATGAACCAGGTGGCGACCTTTGGAGTGGCGGCGCATTGGCATTACAAGGAAGGTGGTCGACCAGACAAGTCGTCTGATGCTCGAATGGCATGGCTGCAGGAACTCGCAGCACACCGTGACGAGATCGATACTGACCAGTTCATCGAGTCGCTGCGTACTGATATTCTGACCGACCAGGTATTTGTCTACACCCCGAAGGGTGAGATTAAAGACCTTCCGAAGGGGTCCACTCCGCTCGATTTTGCGTTCCGCATTCATACAGATCTGGGCTATCGCTGTATCGGCGCAAAGGTGAATGGAAAGCTCGTTCAGCTCAACCAGTCGCTCAACAACGGTGACGTTGTCGAGATAGTCTCGTCCAAATCCGAGCGAGGGCCCAGTCTTGACTGGCTGAATCCCGAACTCGGCTATTTGAAGACCTCCCACGCTCAATCGAAGGCGCGCCAGTGGTTCAACAAGCAGGAACGTAGTCAGGGTATCGAAACGGGACGCCAGATGCTTGAGAAGGGGCTCAGTCGGCTTGGAATCACCACCCCCGGCGCCGACAAGCTTGCATCGAAGCTCGGATACGCGGGTACCGACGAGTTCTACCTCGCCATCGGCAGGGGCAGTCTCACGGTCTCACAGGTCGCGATGAAGCTAAGTGCGGACCTGGCGCCCACGGAGAAGGGCATCGAAGTGTCATCACCGCGGAGAGCGAGTACCGGCAGTGTACGAGTGCTCGGCGTTGGAGATTTGTATACCAGAATGGCCAACTGTTGTAATCCCTTGCCCGGGGACGAGATAATCGGGTATATTACACAGGGCCGCGGTGTTACCATCCATCGTAAGGACTGTGCGAACGTCCTCAACGAACAGGAGAAGGAGCGGCTGGTTGCTGTCGACTGGGGCAATGTTGCGCAGGTGTACCCTGTGAAGTTGCAGATCGATGCCTGGGACAGGCCCGGCCTTCTTCGCGACATCAGTAGTCTGATCGCTGAGGGGGGCGTCAATATAACAGACGTCGACTTCGCACGCGACGAAGGTGGAGTTTCCAGTCTCTTCATAGATGTTGAGGTGACGAGTACCGCGCAATTGGCGACGCTCATTGCAAAGCTACAGTCTTTGTGGAGCGTCATCAACGTGATCAGAAAAGGAGAAGCGATTGTCCGCTAGTAAATCTACCAGAAAGATTGCCCGCACTCAGGAACGCAGGCGGGTGTACAACAAGAGCATTAGAAAGCAAACCCGCACTACGGTTCGCAGGGCGCGCGAAAGCGTCGCTTCGAGCGATTCGGCGAAGGCGCAGAATGCGACCGCGGCCGCTGTGAGCACACTCGACCGAGCGGTTTCAAAAGGTGTCGTTCACAAGAACACCGCCGCGCGCCTGAAGTCCCGCCTGATTCGCCGGGCGCAGGGCCTGGAAGCCGGCAAGTCCGAGTCGTAGAGCGACACAGGTGCCTGCCAGGCGTCTGCACGACACTGAAACCAGAAGGGGAGCTGGATGCTCCCCTTAAGCATTGTTGCGAGCCTCATTGACACAAGCAGCTCCCTGCGGTCCTTACCTGTTCGAAGACCCGCCGCTGCAACCATTACACAAGATAAGGGGTCACGCGAACAGGAAAACAAGAAGCCTCCCTACAGGCTTCTTGCTTAACCGCCTTCAAATGAGCTGTGCTGCCCGTCTCGCACGTAGCCTGGTGCTATTCGGGCTTCAGAAAGGTGTACCATTCGGAGTACTTTGGATTGCGGCCGAGGGCTGCCTCGCTGAACATCTCCTGCAGCCTGGCAGTGATTGGACCGGTGTCCCCCGAGCCTATAGGCCTGTTATCGACTTCGGTAATCGGCGCAACATTGGTCGCGGTTCCGGTGAAGAAGGCTTCGTCCGCCACGTAAAGTTCGCTGCGAACGATGCTTCGTTCGACGACCTCCAGACCGAGCTCCTTCTTGGCGAGCTGCATCACTGAGTCGCGTGTGATGCCAAGCAGGATGCTGTCGCACGGTGGCGGGGTTACAATCTGTCCCTTGACGATAATGAAGATGTTCTCGCCACTCCCTTCGGAGACGTGTCCCCCCTCATTGAGCATTATCGCTTCATCATATCCGGCGCGGTTAGCATCGGTCTTCGCGAGGGCACTGTTGACATATATGCCCGTTACCTTGCCATGGGTGGATATCTGCGTATCGCTGACGCGTCTCCATGAGGAGGTGCAGCACTTGATTCCACCTGTGCCAAGGTATGGTGGCAGCGTCGTCGCAATGACGAACCAGTCGTCCTCCAGTCCGTGCAGTTTCACGCCAATCGCTTCAGAAGACTTATAGGCAAGGGGACGGCAATAGACGTTCTGTTTGAATCCCGTGCGCCGGACTGTTTCGACCGTGATCTCCGCCATCTGGTCGGCGTCCCACGGCAGTTCGATGTTCAGTATCTTGCAGGCATTAAGTTGCCGACGGTAATGGTCGCGGAGCCGGAAAAGGCAGAATTGCTCCTTTTCTTCGTCCCAGTTGGCGCGTATGCCGCCGAAAGTCGCCGTGCCATAGTGCAGCGCCTGGGTAAGAATGCCGATCTTGGCATCTTTGAGGGGCATATACTCCCCCCTGAAAAAGGCATAGGGTTCCATGTGTTCTCCTCCTCCTATAGTGTCGTATGGCATCCGTGCCGTGGCGCTGCGCTGTGCCCGGCGACGGGTATCCTGGATTGTCTTGTGAGCGTTCGCTCCTCCCCCCACCTTTCAGTCGAACTCCAGAATGAACAAAGAAGCCTCCCTTTCGGGAGGCTTCTTCCTTCTATCTCTCTAATCGCTTCCTGCTATTCCGGTCGAAAGAGCCTCCCGTGCGCACCCACAGTGCGCACGATAAGCATAGCTGCTGCCACGACCACCTGAGGAGGCTGAGCGTTCATTTCACAACCCGCTGTGCGTGTATGAATTCTAGAAGCCCCGTAGCAGAGTGTCAACCCTTCTGTCCACGCAGCCGTTCGACCACTTCTCCGCCCATGTCGGACGTGCTGACCTGTCGGGTGCCCGGCTGGGCGATATCCGGCGTCCTGAAACCACTTTGGAGCACCGACATCACTGCTTCTTCGACAGCACAGGCCTCGGCTACGAGGCCGAGCGAATATCTGAGCAGCATCGCTGAACTCAGAATCGCCGCACAGGGATTTGCTATACCCTGGCCTGCGATGTTCGGCGCGGATCCGTGAATCGGTTCGTACAGGCCACGTGTCTTACCGGTCGGCAGGCCGGAAAGGCTTGCCGAAGGAAGGAGGCCCATTGTACCTGCCAGCACGGCGGCCTCATCCGTGAAGATGTCCCCGAACATGTTTGTCGTAACCGCCACGTCGAACTGGGTCGGCTGCATCATGAGTTGCATCGAAAAAGTGTCGGCCAGCATATGCGTCAACTCGATATCCGGATACTCGGCCGCTACTTCGGTGGCCACCTGTCGCCAGAGGCGGGACGAGACCATGGCATTGAATTTGTCGACCGAAACGACCTTCTTCCGTCGAGACTTCGCCAGCTCGCAAGCCACGCGGACCACCCGTGCTATCTCGTGTTCTGAGTAATCCTCCGAGTCTACGGCTCTTCTGCCTTCCGGTGTATCCCAGCGCTTCTTGGGCTGGCCGAAATAGAGGCCTCCCGTCAGTTCGCGGACGAACATGATGTCTGCACCGTTCACTATCTCGGGACGCAACGGACTCTTGTCCAGGAGCATCGGGTATGATCGTACCGGTCTGAGATTGGCGAACAGGTTCAGCGTCTTTCTGAGCCTGAACAGCGCCTGCTCGGGGCGAAGGTCTGTTTCGGGGTTGTCCCATTTGGGCCCTCCGGCAGCGCCAAACAGTATGGCGTCTGATTCCTGACACATCGCAAGCGTGTCGTCTTCAAGTGGGGTACCTTTAGCATCGAGCGCCGCTCCTCCGACCAGTCCTTCGGTAAACTCGAACTCATGGCCGAACTGCTGTGCCACTGTTTCAAGGACTCTTCGGGCCTCATTCGTGACCTCCAGTCCTATGCCATCTCCAGCAAGTACTGCAATCCTGTACTTCATTTGCGTTGCTCCTCCAGTCGCTGCTTCGTATGAGCTACCAGGCCTCCGGCGCTGATAATCGCCATCATGAACTCGGGATAAGGTTTTGCCACGTGGTGCGTGCCGCGAGTGGTATTGGTAATCTCGCCGCGCTCGAGATCGACCTCGAGTACGTCGCCTGATTCACAATCGTCGACTGCCTCAGGGCATTCCAGCAAGGGAAGTCCAATATCGATGGCATTCCTGAAGAAGATGCGCGCGAAGCTATGCGCGATGACGCACGACACGCCCGAAGCTTTGATCGCAAGCGGTGCATGCTCCCGGGATGAGCCGCAGCCGAAGTTGGTGGTTGCGACGATTAGATCTCCCGGCTGCACTCTGGACTTGAACTCCGGGTCGATGTCCTCCATGCAGTGTATGGCAAGCAATGACGCCTCAAAGACATTGAGGTAGCGCGCCGGAATGATGACGTCCGTGTTCACGTCCGCCCCATACTTGTGAACGGCACCTGTGAGTCTCATTGTACGTTCTCCTCTCTGGGAGACGCGACTTCCCACGGGGCTGCTATGCACCCCAGCACGGCGCTTGCTGCAGCCACTGCAGGTCCGGTCAGATAGACCTCGGATTGCGGACTTCCCATTCGGCCCACGAAGTTCCGGTTCGTCGTTGATATGCACCGCTCTTCGGGTGCGAGGACGCCCATGTATCCTCCAAGACAAGGGCCGCACGTGGGAGTACTGACCACCGCGCCTGCGTCGATAAAGGCTTCGATTAGTCCCTCGTCCAGTGCCTGTCTGTAGACCGCCTGAGTTCCCGGGATGACGATGCAGCGGACGTTCGGATGCACCGGCCTGCCTCTGAGCAGCCCGCACGCTGTCCTGAGGTCGGATATCCTGCCATTCGTGCAACTGCCGATGACGACCTGGTCGATCGGAACATGTCCGGCCTGGCTGACAGGCCGGATGTTGGACGGAAGATGAGGGAATGCCACAAGGGGCTCGATCTTCGTCGCGTCATATTCGATAACGCGTGCGTAATCGCCATCTGAATCGGCGTCGTATGTCCGCAGTCCGCCCGTATCGTACTCCGGCGGATGTGCTGCGATGTACTCCTCGGTTACCGCATCCACCGGAAAGAGCCCTGCCTTTCCGCCCGCTTCGATGGCCATATTCGCCATGGTGAAGCGACCATCCATCGTCAGAGATGAGATGGCTTCGCCGCCGAACTCCATGGCCGCGTAGAGTGCCCCATCGATGCCGATATCTCCAATAATGTGGAGAATCAGGTCCTTGCCGCCGACCCATGGATGGAGTTGTCCGTGGAACACGAACTTCAGCGTGTGCGGGACCTTCATCCAGATATCCCCGGTGGCCATTGCCATCGCGATATCTGTGGAACCCATCCCTGTGGCAAACGCTCCCATGGCGCCGTATGTGCACGTATGCGAATCGGCACCGATGATTACCTGGCCTGGCCCGACAAGGCCCTGCTCGGGCAGGAGGACGTGTTCGATTCCGGCACGCCCGCTTTCGTAGTACACACAGCCCTGCTCGCGGCAGAACTCGCGGACTATCTTTGCCTGCACTGCCGAGGGGATGTCCTTGTTGGGGACGAAGTGGTCCTGGACCATGACGACCTTCGAAGCGTCGAACACGTGATTTACTCCGAGCTTCCGGAACTCATTGATAGATAGCGGCCCGGTGATGTCGTTGGCCAGGACGACGTCCACGGATACATTCGCAAAGTCTCCGGGCGAGAGTGACTCTCGCCCGGAGTGGGCAGCCAGTATCTTCTCAGCCATACTGGCCATCAGGCAGCCTCCTGGATTCCCGGACCCGTGCCACGGGCACCGGCTATCTCGATTTCACCGCTGGCCTGCTTCGTGAGAATGAGGCGGTTAAGCGCATTCATATACGCCTTCGCGCTTGCCACCACGATATCGGTCGAGGCGCCGCGCCCGGTGTACATCCTGCCATCGCTCTCGATGCGGATGAGCACCTCACCTATGGCGTCGAAGCCCTCGGTGTTCGCATTGATGTTGAACTCAACAAGCGTATTTGGAATGCCCATGATCCGGTTGATGACCTTGTAGACTGCATCCACCGGGCCGGTGCCCAGTGCCGCGTCGGCCAATGACTCGCCTGAAGGGCCGGTCAGCCGAACTGCCGCTGAATGAAGGCTGTGGTCTCCACAGGATACGTCGACGTGATCGAGCTTGTAGACCTGCGTCTCCATGCGCAGCTCCTCACTCACGAGCGACTCAAGGTCTCTATCCGTGATTTCCCGCTTCTTGTCGGCCAGCTCCTTGAATGCCTTGAACGCATGTCCGAGAGCCTCTTCGCTGAGCGCGAAGCCGAGTTCCGCCAGCCGCTCTCTGAAGGCGTGCTTGCCGCTCAGCTTGCCCAGAACGAGGCTGCTGGCCGGAATCCCGACGGTCCGGGGATCCATAATCTCGTATGTGGTCGCTTCCTTTACCATCCCATCCTGATGTATTCCCGATTGGTGCCGGAATGCGTTGCCTCCAACGATGGCCTTGTTTGGCTGAACGACGAACCCGGTGAGCTCGCTCACTATTCGGCTGGTCTTGTAGATCTGTGTCGTATCGATGCCGGTCTCGAGTTCGAACAGGTCGTGCCGGACCTTGAGTCCCATGACGACCTCTTCCAGTGCGGCATTGCCCGCCCGTTCGCCTATGCCGTTGACGGTGCACTCGACCTGTCGTGCTCCCAGCCTGACTGCTTCCAGGCTGTTGGCAACGGCAAGTCCCAGGTCGTCGTGGCAATGGATGCTCACGCACGCATTCCGGATGTTGGGCACGTTGTCCATGATTCCCTGGATGAGCCCGCGGAACTCGTCGACCGTGCTATATCCGACCGTATCGGCGATGTTCACCGTCGTTGCGCCAGCGTCAATCACGGCCTCCAGCAATGCATGGAGGAACGATGGCTCGGCGCGGGTCGCGTCCATCGGTGAGAACTCTACGTCCTCCGTGTAGCTCTTGGCTCGCACAGTCATCTCACGCGCTATCTCGAGTGCTTCCTGCCGACTCTTCTTGAGCATGTGTGCGAGCTGTATGTCGGACGCCGAAAGAAATATGTGGATGCGGGGGTGCTCCGCCCCCTGCACTGCCTCCCATGCCCTGTCTACGGCCGCGGGGCGACAGTGTGCGAGGCCGCAGATAATGGGTCGCCGTATCTCGCTTGCGATGAGCTGCACAGCTTCGAAGTCGCCCGGAGAGCTGATGGGAAAGCCGGCCTCGATGACGTCGACACCCAGCTTGTCAAGCTGTCGTGCAATGGTCAGCTTCTCCTGGGGAGTCAGGCTGGTTCCCGCAGCCTGCTCACCGTCCCGCAGCGTCGTATCGAATATGATTACTCTGTCGTGTGCGTCTCTTGCTGCTTGTCGATCCGACACGTGATCGCCGGAATCGTGTCTAATGTCTACTTCTTCGTCCATGGCATCATCTTTCTCAGTTCCTCACCGACGACTTCGATGAGTTCCTGCTGTTCGTTACGTTTCATTGAGTTGAAATGGGGCCTGCCGGCCTGGTTCTCCAGTACCCACTCGAGAGCGAACGTGCCGTCCTGGACCTCCTTAAGCATCTGCCGCATCTCGTCGCGGACGTCCTCGTTGATGACTCGCGGTCCCCTGGTGTAGTCGCCAAACTCGGCAACGTCACTCACGGAATAGCGCATGTACTTGAGTCCGCCCTGGTAGATGAGGTCGACGATGAGCTTAAGCTCATTGAGGCACTCGAAGTATGCGATTTCCGGCTGATAGCCCGCCTCCACAAGAGTGTCGAAGCCGGCCTTGATAAGCGCCGTCACGCCGCCGCAAAGGACAGCCTGCTCCCCGAACAGATCGGTTTCGGTTTCCTCTGCGAAGGTGGTTTCGATGACGCCCGCCCGGGCGCAGCCGAGAGCGCTCGCGTATGCGAGGGCTACCTGCTTGGCATCGCCTGAAACGTCCTGGTGCACCGCGAGAATCGCGGGAGGGCCAGCGTTTTCCTTGTAGATGGCGCGGAGCATGTGACCGGGACACTTCGGCGCTATCATACTTACATCGACGTCGGTCGGCGGAACAACCTGAAAGAAATGCACGTTGAAGCCGTGAGCGAACATCAGGGTCTTGCCCGCCGTGAGGTTCGGCTCTATCGACTCGGTATATATCTGCGCATGCTGGTTGTCGGGCGCGAGCATCGTAATGATGTCGGCCTCTTTGGTAGCATCCGCGACACTCAGCACCCTGAAACCATCGGCCTCAGCAGCTTTCCAACCCGTTCCTCCCGGGCGGCTTGCCACGATGACGTCGCACCCGCTGTCTCTGAGATTCTGAGCATGTGCGTGCCCCTGGCTTCCGTAGCCGACGATGGCAATAAGTCTGCCTTTAAGATGCGAAAGGTCAGCGTCTCGGTCGTAGTACACCTTGGCCATCTTGAGAGTCCTCCTTATGTTCAGCTTTCAATACTTGATTTGGCGCCCCGTGTAAGTGCGGTCCGGCCCGTTCGGCCCATCTCGGTGATCCCGAAATGATGAAGCAACCGGAAGAGAGAATCGATCTTGTCCTCTCCTCCGGTGACCTCCACTATGAGTGAATCGTGAGCTACATCGACTATCTTCGCCCGGAAGATGTCGCAGATCTGCATAATCTCGCTGCGGTCCTCGGGCCCCGCCGACACTTTGAACAGTGCCAGCTCCCGTGCGACCACCTCTTCCCGGGTAATGTCGGTAACGTTCACGACTTCAATGAGTTTGTCCAGTTGCTTTGTTACCTGCTCCACCGCTGCGTCGTCGCCTCTGACCACGATTGTCATTCTTGACAGGCCCGGACGCTCGCAGTGACCGACCGACAGGCTTTCGATGTTGAATCCTCGGCGTCTGAATAACCCGGCTACCCGGGTCAGGACGCCCGGCTCATCCTGCACAAGCGAAACAAGGGTGTGAGATTGTTCTTCCATCTGTCCTCTCCTACGTACGTGGTGCACAGGCTCTGTCCGCCACTCCAATCATCTGGCTCAGGCTCGATCCGGGTCCGCATATCGGGAATACGTTCTCTTCCGGCTCTACTGCAAAGTTCAGCAGGAAAGGCCCGTCATGCGCCATAGCCTGCTCTATGGCAGGTGCGACTTCCTCTTCGCGGGTTACCTGCAGACCTGGGATACTGTATGCATCGGCGAGCTTCACGAAGTCAGGGTTATGAATCCCCACGTCAACGTAGTTCTTGGCACAGAACAGGTCCTGCCACTGTCGCACCATGCCGAGATAGCCGTTGCTGATGACGGCTATCTTGACGGGGAGACCTTCCTGAACAATGGTCGACAACTCCTGCAGCGTCATCTGAAATCCGCCGTCTCCCGCTACGACCCACACGGCTTCGTCCGGACATGCGACCTGGGCGCCCAGGGCAGCTGGCAATTCAAAACCCATCGTCCCGTGACCGCCGCTCGAGATGAACGCATTTTGCCGCCCGCACGTGTACTCCTGGGCGGCAAACATCTGGTGTTGTCCTACACCTGTCACTACCAGCGTCCTATCGTCGATCATGGAGTATAGCTGCCGTATCACGGACCTCGTTGAGAGTCCCGGGCCCGTATTGTCCACGGTCAGTGGATGCCGCTCGCGCCATTCGTGGACCTGGCTGAGCCAGTTGTTATCCTTTCGTGCTGCAAGTAGCGGATTGAGTTCGGATAACACGGCTTTTGCGTCGCCCACGAGCGAGGCGAATGCGACGACGTTCTTGTTGATCTCCGGGGGCGATATGTCGATGTGCACGACAATAGCCTGTGGCGCGAATTCATTTGTCCTCATCGTTGTCCTGTCGACGAACCGGGTACCTATGGCAATCAGCAGGTCCGCATTCTGGGCGGCGAAATTGGTGTAGGCTGCCCCGTGCATACCGAGCATACCAAGGCTGAGTTCGTGCTTTGGTGGAAACGAGCCAAGACCCAGCATCGTGTTGGCAACTGGCGCCTTGATGGTCTCGGCGAGAGTCATGAGTTCATCACATGCGCCTGATACCAGCACGCCTCTGCCGGCGAGGATCAACGGGCGCTCTGCCCGGTTGACAAGCTCCGCTACGGCGGCGACCTGATTCCGCGACGCGTCACCCGGGGGGTGGTAGCCTGGCAGGTCTACTTCGGCGGGGTAGCTGAACTCCGCAAGCTCCTGCTGGACGTCCTTGGGCAGATCTATCAGCACCGGGCCGGGACGCCCGGTCTGCGCAATATGGAAGGCTTCCTTCACAGTCCGCGCGATCGATGCTGCTTCACGCACGAGATAATTGTGCTTGACGATCGGGATCGTGATGCCGGTGATGTCCGTCTCCTGGAAGGCGTCCTTGCCTATGAATGGCCGGGCAACCTGGCCCGTTATGACCACCATCGGCGTGGAATCCATGTACGCGTCTGCAATACCGGTTACCAAGTTCGTTGCGCCCGGCCCGGATGTAGCCACGCATACACCTGCCTTCCCCCGGGCACGGGCATAGCCTGCGGCGGCGTGCGCTGCCGCCTGCTCATGCCGCACGAGCACCCTGCGAATCTGCGGGTACTCCGAAAACGCATCGTACATCGGAATGACAGTGCCACCCGAAATGCCGAAAATCACATCCACGCCCTCACGCAAGAGGCTTTCGCAGAGGATCTGAGCACCCGTTTTCATCGCGATTCTCCTTTCTATATCTTGCGCGGCGACGCTGCGCCGCTCGTACAACGAAAAAGGACCCTCCGCCTGGAGGGCCCTTCTGCTACTTGTCCTTCTAAAAGTCGGTCTTAGCTCGCAAGCCTCCCAGGCGCACGTGAAGTGCGCACAATAATGACGATGCTAAGGATGAGGCCTATGCGAGAAAGCGTATTCATCGTATCAGTGAGCAATGGTAGAGGGATGCGATTCGGTCTGTCAAGCCGTGCCTGTTAGCTTCTTCCCGACATGTCTCGATCTACCGACGGCCGGGCCGAATGGCGTCTTCTCCGTATCGCTGGCGTATATTCGCAATAACCTTGTCAAGCGCTTGTATTCGCCCCGTTTCCGGCGCGAACATGTCCAATTGCCTGTCGGGACCGCTGAGTCGTGATGCCCGCACGCCGATAAGCCGCACGTGCCTGTCTTCGCCCGAGAGCAATTGCCGCAGCAGATGCATTGCGGCGCCATGCAATTCGTCAGCCTCGCTTGTCTCCATCCGAAGGCTGCGCTGGCGTGTAAGTGTCGTGAAGTCTTCGTAGCGGAGCTTCAACGTCACTGTGGATGCCTGTTTCTGGTGTGAACGAAGGTCGTTTGAGAGGTGTCTGCACATCGAATGCAGCGTTTCCTCAAGGAATGCGAGGTCCCGCGTGTCAGTCGCGAACGTCGTTTCCCGACTCATGGACTTCGGTTCGCCGCCTGGTTCCACGCGGCTTGTATCGATACCCTGCGCATGTCGCTTGAGAACAGACCCATAACGTCCAAGCTTGCTGTTAAGAAAACCGTCCTGGGTATTCGCAAGCTGCCCGAGGGTCTCAATGCCGATGTCGTGAAGGGCCATCGCGGTCCTGGGTCCTACGCCGGGCATCAGGCGGATGTCCAACGGCGCGAGGAAATCCGCCTCCTCACCCGGACGAACGACAACGAGTCCGTCCGGCTTGTCATGGTCAGAGGCAATCTTGGCCACTGTCTTGCAGGGTGCTGCACCGACCGAGGCCACCAGTTCCAACTCGTCCCTCACGCGCCGTTTCAACTTCAGCGCGAGACCCCCGGCATCGTCGAAGTTCTCCGTGACGTCCGATACGTCAACGAACGCTTCATCGATACCCATAGGCTCGATTATGTTCGATACGGAAAAGAGCAGGTCCATGAACTGACGGGAAGCCCGACTGTAGCGTTCGAAGTGTACCGGCACGAAGATGGCAGAGGGACAGAGTCGCTGGGCGGTCACCAGGGGCATGGCGGAGTGGACGCCGAAGCGACGTGCTTCATAGGAAGCTGCAGACACAACTCCCCGCGACCCGCGTTCTCCACCGACGATTACAGGCTTGCCCTTGAGGCTGGGCTCGTATAGCTGCTCGACCGATACGAAGAACGCGTCAAGGTCGACGTGGAAGATGCAGCGGTGCACGAGGAGATTGTAGTGCGCCGATTTGTCAGCGAGCAACATAACGCGCGCCTTGTCAGGACTCGTCGCCGGATGGTCGAGCGATCCGGCGCAGCCGTGCGCGGAACTCATGTCGTGGCAACAGTATCACCCGTCCGCAGGTGACACAGGAGAGACCGATATCCGCGCCAATCCTGGTCACTTTCCAGTCTACACCGCCACAGACGTGAGGCTTGCGCAATGCCACGACGTCGCCTTCCTGCAACTCCATCTTCGGACGTTCATTGCCATCCTGTGCCAGTGTCATTGCATTGCACGGCGCCTGTTGATGCGGTCGCGTAACTGCATAGCGGCCCTTCGTGCCGCCTCCGCGAAGTCCGCCTCCGCCGAAGCATAGAGCACCGCACGCGACACATTAATCAATGCACCCGCACTTGATGCATCAAGGCCGTGGTCCACTACGGCCTCAAGGTCGCCTCCCTGGCTTCCAACGCCTGGTATAAGGAGCGGCAGCGAGGGGCATATCGCCCGAATACTGCCCAGTTCGTCGGGATACGTGGCGCCGACCACGAGGCCGAGGTTATCGTGCGTGTTCCATTCAAGCGCCCTGAGGGCCACATGTTCGTAGAGAGGGCGTCCGTCCGACTTAAGGTCCTGGAAATCGCGTGCACTGCGGTTTGAGGTGCGGCAGAGAAGAAACACTCCCTTGTCGACGTAGCGGAGAAAAGGTTCGACCGAGTCGTAACCAAGATAAGGGTTGACCGTTGCTGCATCGAAGCCGAGCACGTCGAAAAGGGCGCGGGCGTAGTACATAGCGGTATTGCCGATGTCCCCGCGCTTGGCATCACCGATCACCGGTATATCAGCGGGAATATGTGCGAGCGTCTCATCAAGCGCCTCCATGCCCTTGCGGCCACCGACCTCGTAAAAGGCGAGATTCGGCTTATAGGCGCAGACGATATCGTGCGTGGCATCGATGATAGCGCGGTTGAACTCCGGTATGCTCATTCCCTCAGGCAGCCTGTCGAGGTCGGTATCGAGCCCCACGCAGAGGAGGCTGTTGTTCTTCTCGACGGCGGCCCGCAGCTTCTCCTGGAATGTCATCGGTCAACCCGCCTGTCAGTAGTTCACTATCGTGTTGATGCTACTCGCGACCTTTTCGCCGTGCTGGTTCACGCTCTCGGACTCGTAGGTAAGGATGAACATCTCGCCCAGGCGTCCCTCGCGGCGCTTAACGTCGGAAAGCCTAGTGCGCGACGTGACGACATCGCCCACGTGTAGTGGCAGTAAGAACTCCCATGTCTCCTCGCCCTCGAGAACATTCTCACGTGGCAGAGGAGCCTCGGGCACCGGTATTGGGACCACTCCCGGCTCGGGGCTGCAGCGCGTGAGTGACATGAGGGTGGTGAATATGTGCGGCGGCACGATCGTTCCTTCATAGCGGCTTTTCTTCGCGAAGGACTCGTCCGTCCACAGCGGGTTATTGTCCTGGACAGCTTCGAGAAAACGTCTCACGACTTCTGGGCCGAGATTGAGGACGTGGGGCGCTCCCTCCGTCCCGACGTGCTTCTCCATGTCTTCGATTGTCATCAATCGCTCGTTCACTGGCGTTGCCCTCCTTGGTGCAGGACTGCTGCCCTCAGGCTGACCGGTTCGGAAGCACGACGGTTGCAGTACCCTGTGTCGTCTTTGTGCCATCCTGCTGCTCCGTCCAGATGTCGAGTTCCACCAGGTTCTCGTCATCCTCGAAATGTGTGCCCGTTATCTTCCCCTTCACATGCATGTCCTGGTCGACCGGATCCGTGCCCTTATAGCGGCAGTTGTAGCGTTTGAGGAAGCCATTCGGTCCCATCCAGTCCCACAACATCTCGCCGAGAAAGGCCGCCTTGAGTCGACCGTGGACCACCACATCCGGCAGCCTGTTCTTCTGCGCGAATGCGGTATCGTAGTGAATCTCATAGAAGTCTCCGCTTGCGCCTGCCCACATGACAAGCTGTCGGCGCGTCGGATGCTTTATGAGCGCGGGTATCTCCTGCCCTTCCTGCACGTCCTCGAAGAAGACCTGGTTTGCAGCCATGGTGACCTCCGTGGCGAAAAGCGCCATCAGTATTGTAGGTGTGCAATACGGCAGTTTCAAGCAAGGAGGGGGCATTTGTGCCGGCCGCCGCAGGGCAGTGCGGCGCATGTCAGATGTAGGGAAGGGACTCAGCGCCCTCCGCCACATCACCTCTCCCCGTTGTATAATCCCGTCCTGCCAGCTATGGATTACTCGCGCGTGGAATCGTACCTCGACTCTTTCGTCAACTACGAAGTGCTGCCCGGTTTCGGCTTCGCCGAAGCCGGCTATGACCTCTCCCATATCCAGGAGCTTCTCAGGCGGCTGGGCGACCCGCAGACGGGTCCGGTGACGGTCCACATCGCGGGCAGCAAAGGAAAGGGCAGCGTCGCTGCAATGGTGGCTGTGGCACTTACCGCCTGCGGTGTGCGCACCGGCCTCTATACGTCGCCCCACATCATCCACATTGGTGAGAGGATACAGATCGACGGCGTAGCGACAACTCCCTGGGAGTTGTCAGAGGTGCTGGATGTTGTGAAGCCTCACCTCGAACGCATGTCCGCCGAAGGTCGCTGGCGTCGTCCCACGTACTTCGAAATCCTGACCGTGCTCGCGTTCGTCCATTTCCGCGTAAGCGGCGTCGAGGCGCAAGTAATAGAGGTCGGACTCGGGGGCCGCCTTGACGCGACGAACGTCGTCGAACCCGACGTGTGCGTCATCACGCCGGTAAGTCTCGAGCACACGGCTGTTCTCGGCGATACGGTTGAGAAGATAGCGCGGGAGAAGGCCGGCATCATCAAACCTGGGGCTGCAGTCATAAGCGCGCCTCAGACCCCGCCCGCAATGGAGGTCATCGAGGAGCAATGTCAGCTTGCCACGACCCCGCTCGTGCGAGTGGGGCGCGATGTGTCATTTACCATTGTAAAGAGCGACCTTCTTGGACAAACAGTCGTGGTTGAAGATTGTTCTGGTCGCAGGTCGTTTCAAATTCCGCTTGCGGGAGACTACCAGGCCGAGAACGCAGCCACGGCAGCTGGCGCGCTCAAGCTGCTTGAAGAGAAGGGGCTGTCGCTTGAAGGCAACTGTATCCAGGCTGGTCTTCAGTCGGTTCGATGGCCTGGCAGATTCCACGTGCTGGCGGAACGTCCACTGCTCGTGCTCGACGGCGCGCACAACCCGGCTTCGATGCGACGGCTTGTGAATAGCCTGAATTCCCTGGGGGTGCCGCGCCCTCTGGTGTTTGTGGTGGGGTTCTCCGCGGATAAGGATATAGTGTCCGCGGTGAGCGAACTGGTGGGATTTGGCGGGCGGCTCGTAATCACGAAATCGAGTCAGCCTCGTGCCGCCGGTACCGCAGATATCGCCCGAATGCTCACAGGGCTTGGCGTTAACTACGCGTGTGAGCCGCGTCCTCTTGACGCGCTTGTCCGTGCGGCGCACCTGGCCGGAACCGAAGGGACTGTGTGCGTTGTTGGCTCTCTGTACCTCGTGGCTGATGTCCTGCGGATATGGCGGGATGATAGCCGACTCGGCGCAGCATGGAATGCGCCTTCTCCGGCTGGAGGCCTCAGGCCGGGTTGGTAGACTGGCTACTCCTCAGGGAACGATTCGAGCCCCTCGGGCGGCAGCTCCGACCTGAACATCTCTTGCAGGGCCATCACATGGCTGCACGTCTCCCATTGTCCGAAGAAGTCGCATGTGCAGTTCCACTTGCCCTCGCCGTATGTAACATGGTGGTCTGCGTTTTCACCATGAAAATCGGCCGTGATACCTCTCAAGGTTACACGGCCCGGTTCCTTTGCGTATCTTCTGGCTTTGTCAATCTTGCCGATCAGGCTGGACCTCATCCGCAACCCTCCTTTTGTCGAGGATCGATCTGCAGCAGAGCCTCGTCAACAGCGCCCCCCCACCAGATGTGCTGCACAATCAAATTATAGCCCAGCGTGGTCGGTCGGGACAGTGACGGTCACGTATGACGCCGCGGAGGAGCAGCATATTTTCTGACTTACTCGTTGCGGCCG
>CAZKHH010000011.1:0-33474 GCA_964552485.1 uncultured Dehalococcoidales bacterium
GCAGAAGAGGAGGCGTTCGCAGGGGCCATCGAGAAGGCGCGAGGCGAGAAGACCGTCAAGCAGGAACTGCAGGGCGGCATGAGCACTGTCGAGGTCTTCAAGAAGTACGGCATAATGTAGCCTTATCCAACAGCCTGCAGGAGGTGAGAAATGGCACGCATAACGAAGCTGTCCACAGCCGTGGTACAGGCGAACTTCGAGTGGACCTACGTTCGCATCTACAGCGATGCCGAGGGCGGTCTTTACGGCACGGGGGAGTGCTTCCCTGCACCCGGACTTCCAGGCATCATTGACGGCTTAGCAGATATCCTTGTTGGCGAGGACTTCTCCAATGTGGAGAAGCTCGTCGAAAAGATGCGCTGGGCTGCTTCTGGTACCGGTTCAACCGGTGGCATCATCTGGAACGCCATTACCGGAATCGAGGCGGCTCTCTGGGACCTGAAGGGCAAGCACCTGGGTCTTCCCGTGTGGCAGCTTCTCGGCGGCAAGTTCCGCGATGAGGTGCGCATCTACGTCGACTGCCACGCAGCGGGCGCGCTTGAGTGCCTCTCCCCTCTTCTGCAGCCCACTCCACCATCCTGGCGACTTGAGACTCCGCCGCGCGACCTTTCAAGAGAAGAGATTATCACGGCATCTGCAGAGAGGGCTGCCGAGATGTCCGCCCGCGGCTACACCGCAATGAAGTTCGACCTCGATCTGCCGGAGACAGTTTGGGACTCTGCCACGGGTTACACGATTACGACACGGGATATCGACTGGATGGTCGGGCTCACCGCTGCTATCCGCGAGGCAGTAGGTCCTGACGTTGACGTGGCGATGGATGCCCACTGGCGCTACCGGCCCAACGAACTGCTCCAGGTCGCTAAGCAGCTCGAGCCATACAGGCTCATGTGGCTCGAGGACCCGGTGCCGCCGCACGATGAGATGTCACTGGCGTACCTGAGGCAGCACACCGTGACACCGATAGCGACAGGTGAGAACCACCAGTTGCGACACGGGTTCTGGAACCTGATAACGAAGGACCTCGTTGACATCATCACGCCCGACCTGCAGAAGGCGGGCGGCCTGGCAGAGGCGAAAAAGATAGCCGACATGTGCGCGACCGCCAACAAGCCGTTCGCGCCGCACATGATAGGCAGCCCCATTGCTCTGATGGCCAGCTCCCACATGTGCCTGACTATCCCCAACTTCCTCGTCTGCGAGTTCCATGCGCATGACGTGCCGTTCTTCTACGAGCTGGCACAGGGCGACATGTCGGAGTGGTTCAGGCACGGATGGGTCACGCCACCGGACCGCCCCGGATTCGGCATCGAACTGGACGAGACCGTCGGCAAGCGCTATCAGCTCCCGGGCACGACCTGGTTCGACGGGAAATAGCAAGGTCAGCAGGCAAAGTGAAGCGGCGGGCCTTCGTGCCCGCCGCCCTTCGTCTGGTTGATTCGATGACAGTCACACCCGATTGACCGTGACAACCCTGTAGCAAGTGCTTCGAGGCATCACTTGTCCCTCGTGGCAGGATCTCCCGCGGCCACAATTGCCAGAGCATTGTGCACACGCCGCGGGCCACGCTTCCACTTCGTCCTCAACCCTCTCGAGCTTACCCATCCTCACCAGGTTGTCCAGCATGTCTTCAACCAGGTATGCATCTGTGTTCAATCTTTCCGCCAGTTCATCAGTGGTCAAAGGCACACTTGAGCCCTGTAGCTCCCGCATCAGTTGTCTTACCATTGTCCATTCCTTTAGGGCCCCGGACAGGGGGCCGGTATCCGGCCCCTTATACCCGAAGCCACTACGCCATTAGGAGGCCGCCTAGCTGGAATACAACCGTCGCGACGACCCACGCGATGATGGTTGTATACAACGCGGCGAATCCAGCCCACTTCCACCCGACTTCACCACGGATTGCGCCGACTGCTGCCATACACGGGAAGTAGAGCAGTACGAAGAGCATAAAGGCGTACGCAATCAGAGGGCTCCAGCCGAGCTGTGTTGCCAGGGCCCCGCCAAGAACACCCTCTTCGACCCCGAAGACCGCCCCGAGAGAACCCACTACCACCTCTTTGGCCAGCAAGCCGAAGATGAGCGCTACCGCCGCCTGCCACTGTCCGAAGCCGGCAGGAGCAAACAGCGGAGCGAACACCTGTCCGATCGAACCGATCCAACTGTCCGAACTCGCATACTCAACGCCCCAGGGCAGGCTGCTCAGCAACCACACCACAACAACCGCGCCGAATATGATTGTTCCGGCCCTGATCAGGAAGTGTTTGCCACGCTCCCACATGTGGATGAATACGCCCTTGAGCGTCGGCATGCGGTACGGAGGCAGTTCCATAACGAAGTGTCCGCTTGGGCCTTTCAGAATGCTTCGTTTGAAGACCGATGCCATGATGATCGCCACGATCACTCCGATGATGTACAGCGACCACACGACCAGTCCTTGTCTCGCCGGGAAGAACGCGGCCGCAAGCAGGATGTACACAGGCATCCGTGCCCCGCATGACATGAACGGACTCACCAGTATGGTGGTGAGGCGGTCACGCTGGTTCTCAATCGTCCTGCAGGCCATAACCGCAGGAATTGTGCATCCGAAACCAAGAATCATGGGAATGAAGGAGCGCCCGTGCAGGCCGACCTTGTGCAGGGCCCTGTCCATGACGAACGCTGCACGTGCCATGTATCCGCTGTCCTCGAGGATTGAGATTGCTATGAACAACAAGAAGATGGGTGGCACGAACACGAGGACTGATCCCAATCCTCCCATTATGCCGTCCGCAAGAAACGACCCGAGCCACTCAGGCTGTACTCCTGACACTTGTCCCCCCAGCCAACCGAACGTCCCGTCAAGCGCGTCCATCATCGGGGGAGAGACTGCAAACACGAATTGGAACACTGCGTACATGACGCCGAGAAACAGGGGAATCCCCAGCCAACGATTCACGACAACCTTGTCGATGCTGTCCGACATGGTCACCCTCTCGCGGGCGGGCCGCTTCACGACGTCCTTCAGTAGTCCACTGATGAAGCCGTAGCGACCGTCAGCAATGACGGTCTCGGCGTCATCACCGTACATGCTCTTCAATCGATTCAGCGCCTCATCGCGGGCCTTGAGAAGACTATTTATCGACATTTGCCACCTCCATGAGCCGCCTCTCAACCTCTACGTCACCTTCCAGCAGCTTGATAGCAACCCAGCGCGCCGAGTAGGCGCCGCCAAGATTCATCCCCTTCAACTGCTCCTCAAGCTTGGCTATCTCTTTCTCAACTTCCCTGCCGTACTCCAGCTTTGCGCCTTTCGAAGCCATCGTTCCGTCGGCAACCGCAACGATGGCAGCGCGCAGCTCATCGGTACCGCGACCCCGGCTGGCAATCATCGGCACAACCGGGACTCCCAGTTCACGGGACAGTGCGGCGACATCAACGCGGTGTTCCCGCGCCTCCGCCTGGTCCATCATGTTCAACACCACCACCAGGGGCGCACCGATTTCCATCAACTGCACGGCAAGGTACAGGTTTCTCTCCAGGTTCGATGCGTCGACGACATCCACGACCACGTCAGGCTTCTCTTCGACGATGAAGTTCCTGGCGACGACTTCGTCCGGGGAGTACGCAGTCAGGCTGTACACACCGGGAAGGTCGACGACATGAATCTCGCAGCCCTCGGCACCGCATTTGCCTTCTTTCTTCTCAACGGTTACGCCAGGCCAGTTGCCGACATGCTGGCGAGCGCCCGTGAGGTTGTTAAAAACAGTCGTCTTGCCCGAGTTAGGGTTCCCCGCAAGAGCGACGACAATCCCTCTCTTGCTCACGTGTTTTCCTCCTTTACGAGTATCTTGTGCATCAGTCCTCGACCAAGACCGAGCCTGCAGCCTCGCAGTTCAATAATCGACGGTCCGCCGCGGCCACCACCCACCACACGAATCGGCACACCGGGTACGATTCCCAGGTCAGCCAATCTCCTGCTGGCCCCATTTCCGCCGGCGCAGCCCGTCACTATCACGGTCTCTCCTGGCCGTACCATAGCCAGTGGCATGCTTCCAGGTACCATCAGACGACCTCGACTTTGATCCTCTGGGCCTCTTCCTTGCGGAGCGAGAGGCTGTAGCCCTTGAGTCTGACTTCCATCGGATCGCCGAGGGGTGCCATCCGGACGACTTCAACCTCTGTGCCCTTGACAACGCCCATGTCCATCATCCGGCGGCCGATGCTGCCACCTCCCTCGACTCTTACAATCCTGCCTTTCTCCCTGGCTCTGAGTTCACTCAATGTCTTCACTGCCATTGCCTTTTTCCCCCTGATGCTCGCCTGGCCTGTCACGGATACCTCCTTCGACTTCGAATCGAATAGGCGAATCCTGCCCCGAGGAGGGCCACAACAGCGGCGCTGAATGCGATACCGCCTACCGGGGCAGGTTCGGCCGGCTCTTCTATACCTTCATACAGGACCCAGTCCGGTGACTGTACGAATCTGTCGAGGACTTCCGAGTAGACGGCCGCAAACTCATCGACGTCTTCCTGTCGTGGATCTTCGTCATGCCATCCCTTTTCAAAGCCGTTGACCGCGTACCTGAGGTCGGTGAATTCCTGTGGCACGATGCCCTCGGCGAGCCTGAGCTCGAAGTTCGCGCCATCGGAAGTACGGGTGAATCGATACGCGAAGTTCTCTGTATTCAACTGTTGAGGATGAAGCTTTTCGACGGTCACGTGATCAACACCGAAGAGGTGCTCCATGACCTGGCGGTGCCCTTTGCCCGGGTGGAAGTACAGGACGTCCACGTCGTCGCGAGCAGGAACTCCATCATCCTCGTAGAGGTATTCCAGTGCGACACTCGCGGCGCGGAACGCTGCAACGCCACAGATACACAGGTGGCCATGGAGTTCTTTGACCGTGTCGAGGGTCACTTCTTCGACTTCACCATCGGCATCCAGGATTACGATAGGCTCCAGTTCCACGTCCGAAGGCTCTTCAACACCGGCAGGGGCATGTCCAACTGCAATTCCAGTTGATGCCACGAATAGCAGTCCTGCCAGCAGAGCGACACCCAGCGATCGCACGGCCGGGAAAACGAGTCCTTTCTTCATAAGATATTCACCTCCATTCTGCTACCCCCTGTGACACTGCTGTGGACAGGGGGGCTTCCTTATTTCATTATTAGGCTACCCTAATTACTTGACAGTATATGCATGGGCTGCCATCATGTCAAGGGATGTTGAACAATATTTTAGGGTCCCCTAACAACGATTCAGCCGATACGAAAGCGGGAGGATGATGAGCAGGGTCGGGACCTACACAGAAGAACAGTACATAGAGACAATCGGACTCATAGAGGAGACCACTTCCCCTGTCGGTACCGCTGCGATTGCCGAAAGCATGGGGCTCTCGATGCCGTCAGTAAGCGAGATGCTCCATCGTCTCTCAGACAGAGGATTCGTCGCCTACACGCCGTACAGTGGAGCTGCATTATCCGAGTTGGGACGCCAGGTCTACAGCAGCGTGATTCGTCGCCACCGCCTCTGGGAGGTCTTTCTCACGGACCACCTCGGCATCTCCTGGCATGAGGTATACGAGCATGCGTGTGAACTGGAACACGCGACATCAGACCTTGTGACCTGCAAGCTCGGAGCCTACCTCGGCGAGCCCGAAGCGTGTCCTCACGGCAGCCCGATCCCTTCGAACGCCGGCATATGGCCAGCCGCGAGGGGAGCGCCTCTCGAGGAACAGGAGATTGGCTACGCATATGCCATCGAACGCATACTCCAGGAGAACGACAGTGCGTGTCTTGGCTTCCTCTACGACCGCGGCATCAAGCCAGGTTCGGTGGTGCGGCTGGTCGATGTCGCAAACTACGATGGCACGATCGCGATTGAAGTGAACGGTGCAATGGGCGCTATTGGACCCGGAGTCGCGTCACGGCTTCGAGTCACCCCGATCCAAGCCGAGCGTCACGGCTCGCAGGCATCAGGCTAGTTGTCGTCCGGAGACTCAGCCGACTGGTCTTCGTCTGCAACACTGCGCTCATCAGAAGCACCTGCGTCGCGACTCAGCCTGATTCGCATCGCGAGCAGTGAGGTTCCGGCAGCCAGAGAAGGCAGAAGTATATCGCCTGCTCCACCGCATGCACCGCCACAGAATATACACATATGTCTCCTCTCCTGCGATACGAGTGTACATCCCGGTACGCTCTGCATGTCAAACTGCTTCGTGGGGCTCGCCAACATGTCGAGCCGCAATGAGCTCATGGTGAAAGAAGTCCGCGCATCTGCTCACGGTACCGGTCGAAGGCCGCACGCCCCTGCTCCGTCATCCACACCACTGTGTGCGGCTTCCTGTCAATGAAGGTCTTTTCAATCTCAACATAGCCATAGGCCTCGAGTCGTGTCAGGTGCGAGGTCAGATTCCCGAAAGACAGGCGAGTCTCCCGATGAAGAAAGAGCCAGTCCGCCTGCTCCAGGACATACAGCCGGGATACGATGGCGAGACGGGCGGGCTCGTGGATGAGGCGGTCGATACCCTCCAGCCCTGCTGTCTCGCGTTCGGCCGGCCCTTCAAGCACTCGTGTCCTCCTGCGATGCCGGGTTCTTCCGCAAGAAGCGCGCAAGCACAAAGATCCCCGTGACAATGATGGCCGCGCTAGCCGTGGCCACCGCAAGCCACAACTCGACACCGGCCCACTGCGTCGCAGAACCCGCGAGAAAGACGAGCAATGCGTATACGTAGAACCGCCCGGTGTTCAAGACGTGCCCGACGACGGCGATGAGCACGGCGCCCATCGCCCCGAGCCACAACGGCAGATACGCGCTGAGCAATTCCTGCATGCCGGCCCCGGAGAGGATGACGAGGAAGAGAACGGCCGCACCAAGCGCAACGAAGACTGCGAGCAGCTTCCTCATCCCGGAATCAGGCTTCAGCCGCGCATAACCGATGCGTGGATAAGTTAGGCGCTGCTTCACTACGGGAACGAGAGTGACAGCCACCACAATTGTCACCCCGATGAACGCGATGAAATCGAATCGGCTCGCCAGCGCCCATCCAAGGACGCAGACCCCGAAACAGATATCCCAGAGCCCGTCACGGCTGTAGTACAACATCATCCGCCGCTGCAGCTTCTTAGTATCCACCTCATTCTGCGAACCCATTTGTCCTGTCATTTGTCATTCCCTCTCTCGTTCTCAACAATTACGAATCGTGCGGGACGAAGAAGAGTCCCCATTTACTCTGTGTCACAAAGTCCTTTGCTTATTCTGGAGAGTCTTGTTGGAGTCTGTCAAGTCAACTCTCTTCACAATGGCGGACGCGCACTTGGCACTTGGCGCCAGACCGCCCGGCAGATAGTAGAGGTACAAGGCCGGACGGGGAACACGTCATAGCAGCCATGGATTGACACTGCGCCAGAATCGATATATAAATATATGTATACACACGCAGACGTTTCCCATTCATACGTAGACAGATAGCAAAATCGAAGTGCAAGGGATGTCATGAGCCTCAAGCCGATCAGAACTCATGGGAAGTTTGCCGATGCAGCCTATGAGGCGATACGCACCGGCATACGCATGGGACATATACCGCCCGGGACGCGACTCCATGAGCATGAGCTCGCGGCCCAGCTCGGTACAAGCAAGACCCCGGTGCGTGAAGCCCTCGGCAGGCTGGTCGCCGACGGACTTGCGTCCACAAGCGGCCGGACGGGCATCTATGTTACACGCCTCTCCCAAGACGAGACCGTCGACCTATACGAAGCGCGCGAGATAATCGAACCACCGCTTGCGAAGCTGGCCGCCGAACGTGCCTCCGATGATGACATCGAGACGCTCAATGAGAGCCTGGCAGCGTTCAAGACCGCGCTCGATGCGGACGACGTCGACTCCCTGATGGAGTTGGACAGCCAGTTTCACGAATTGATCGCCTCTATCGCGGACAACACGATGCTTGCCCAGGCGCGCGAACGATTGGACAACTGCATCGCCATCGCGCGTGTCGCATCCGTCCGGCGCGCGCACCGCAGGACGTCGGCGTACGCGCTCAAGGAGCATACGAAGGTCTGCAACGCCATTGCTGAGCACAACGGCAGACTGGCGGAGCGGCGCATGGCCGAGCACATCCGCAAGCGAAGGGATGGGCTGATGGGGAAGTCGAAGGATGTGGCATACGCGGGAACACACTCGTAGCACGGTATGAGGTGGCGCGACCTGCTCCCCGTGGTCGCAACCGCCTCGATGCTCTGCAATGGCATGTGGGGAGGAGCGTAAATCATGAGTAATCAGATACGGGAACTCTGCGAGGCCCCTGAAGGCCGCATCGAAGTACTGCAGGGCAACCTCGCATTTGCGGTCGGATGCGTCCGCGGCGGGATCCATGCCGCAGACGGCTACCCCGGCACTCCAAGCACGGAAGTTATTCACCGGGGGCTCGCCCAGGTGCAGGACCTCATCACGGTCGGATGGTCGGTGAGCGAGGCCGTGGCAGCCGGAGTCGGCTTCGGTCACTCGGTCGCAGGACGTGACTGCGTCGTCACTATGAAGATACCCGGCCTGTTCCAGGCCGGCGACCTCTTCACCAGCGGGGCCCTGTTCTCGCAACCGCGGGGCGCGCTCGTATACTACATCGCGAGCGATTTCGTGCCCAGTGCCACGCAGCACACCATCGACCCCCGCTACCTGTTCAGAAGCTGCTTCGTACCCGTGCTGGAGCCGCGCAACCACCAGGAATTGCATGAGTCAGCAGCTCTCGCCGTAGAGATAGGTCGCACATACAACACCCAGGTCGTCATCATGCCCAGCGGCATACTCTGCCATAGCGAGGGACTGGTCCACATGATTGAGCCGCAGCACCGCAAGCCGGTGGACGTCTCTCTCGACCTGAAACCGTTCAACGTCCTGCCGTCTATGGCACGGGACAACTACAACAACACGGTTCTGAACCGCGTGCCGGCGCTAACGGAGATGGTCGAGTCCAGCCCCCTGAACAGATGGATGAAAGGGTCGGGCAAACTGGGCGTAATCACGTACGGCATATGCGACATGTACGTTCGCGAGGTCAAGGAGTCGCTCGGTGCGGATTTCGACGTCCTCTCGCTGGGATTCACGAACCCACTGCCGATGAATCTCATACGCCGCTTCTTCGAGTCGATAGACGGGCCCGTATACGTCATCGAAGACGGCTACCGTTTCGTCCAGGAACAGCTCCTCCAGGCAGGACTCGATGCGATGGGCAAGAAGCCGGATAATCCAACCACCGAATGGACGCCGGCCCTTGTGGCCGAACGCCTCGGCTTTCAGCACATGCACCAGGCACGCTCGGTCCAGGCCGTGTCGCGGCCACCCGCTATCTGTCCCGGATGCCCGTACCGGCTGTTCGGTGAGGAAGTGGCCGCGCTGCGGAAGAAACGAGCGATCGATGCGGTTTTCGGAGATATCGGCTGCTATGCACTTCTACGCTTCCTCGGTGCAGTCGATACCGGTCTGGCCATGGGCGCCGGAGAATCGATGCGGCAGGGCTTCGTTCTGTCGCGGCCTGAAGAGACGACCAGGTGCCTTGCCGTGGTTGGTGACAGCACCGAGTGCCATACAGGCATGGCGGCAACGCGCAACGCGGCGTATCGCAACATCGCCGGCGTGAAAGTGGTCATGGACAACTCCTGGACCGCGATGACGGGTGGACAGCCTTCGCTTACCTCGCCGCACAACCTGGCGGGGGAAGACATCAGGTTCGACCTGCCCAAGAGCCTGGAGGCTCACGGCGCAAAGGTACACGTCGTGCCGGCATACAACCGCACGGCTGTTCGTGAGGCGCTGCAGAGCGCCCTCGATGATGCGGAGAAAGGGACATACTCAACGTTAGTCATACGAGAGGGGCAATGCCTCAGGCAGAGCGAGGCAAGCACGCAGCGGGTGAAAGCCGACCCGGACCTCTGCACACAATGTGGCCTGTGCCTTATCTGTCCCGGAATCGAAAAGGGACCTGAAGGCACACCCATCTCCAATCAGCTCTGCTCCGGATGCGGCGGTCATACGCCTGCGTGCGTGCAGATGTGCCCGTTCGGAGCACTGAAGGCCGTCGATATCAGCGAGTTGGCCCGACCCGCTGCCCCCGACTTCCCGACGCCGCCGGAGATCGAGTCCGCGGCAGCGCTTCCACGTGACAGGAGACCAGACCGGGTATCGCTCGGCATACGTGGAGTGGGGGGCCAAGGGAACCTGTTCTTCGGACGCGTGCTCACGCAGCTTGCATTCCTGGCCGGGTACGGCGAAGAGAACATCGTCAAGGGAGAGACCCACGGCATGGCCCAGATGGGGGGCCCGGTCATAAGCACGTTCGCGTGCGGCGACGTCTACAGTCCCGTGCTGATGCCGGGGACCGCCGACGTCCTTATCGCGCTTGAGAATTCGGAAGTCCTCCGCGAGGGCTTTCTTGAGACCCTCAGGCCTGGAGGGACGCTGGTCACCGCGACGACACGCATCGTGCCACTCGGGATGCCGCCGGCGGACTACCCGTCGGACGAGCAGATAGATGCCCTGCTTCGCGACTACAACGTCCTGAAGGCGGATGTGCTGGGCGAAGCATTGAAGTTCGGCGATCCCACCGGCCGCATGGCAAACGTCGTCACGCTTGGACTTCTGAGCACACTGCCACCATTCGACGCGTTCCCGTTGGAAGCATGGTACGAGGCGCTGCGCCGCGCCAACTCCCGCCCGCAGGTCTGGGCGGCCAACTACGCCGCCTTCAACGCCGGTAAGTCAATGCGGGCGGTTGCAGTCCGATAGAAGGGTGCCGCACTGCCCTTCGGGGAGGCACTGTCGACCCTCCGCAGTGCCTCCCGTTTTGCACAGGAGCGAAGGAGCTATGACAGAACGAGCCACGCTGAGAACACTCCTTGAACCCGAAAGCATCGCCGTCGTGGGCGCCAGCGACGACCTCACAAAGCCTGGAGGGTTGCTGGTCCGGAACATCCTCTTGCGCGGATACGAAGGCGAGTTCATGCTCGTGAACCCCAAACGGGATATCGTACAGGGGGTGCGCGCATATCCTTCCGTTGCGGAGCTGCCCTCAGCGCCGGACCTGGCATTCATCGCGATTCCGGCCCCGCTCGTACGGCAGGCGCTCCAGGCTATGGCCGAGCGTGGAGCCCGTGCAGTGGTGGTGTTGAGCAACGGCTTCGGCGAGGTGAGCGAAGAAGGCAAAGAGGAGGAGCAGCGGCTCGTCGCGATCGCCGATGAATACGGCATCCTCCTCATAGGCCCGAACTGCTCCGGCATCGTTTCGCATGCCCACGCGGGCAAATTCAGCGGCCTGCCGCCCGAGAGTCACAAGGGAGGGGTCGATTTCCTCAGCGGCTCCGGCGCAACGGTCGACTTCCTTTACGAGAACGCCACGACACAGGGGCTACGGTTCAACTCCCTGGTAAACGTCGGCAACTCGGCCCAGACCGGTGTGACCGATCTCTTGCGTCTCTACGATGAGGCACAAGATGAAGACAGCTCACGTATCAAGCTTATCTACGTCGAGGTGCTCAACCGACCTCGCGAGTTTCTCAAGCACGCGAGGAGCCTCAGCGAGAAGGGATGTCTCCTGGCCGGCATCAAGTCCGGCTCTACCGAGGCAGGTAGCAGGGCTGCAGCCAGCCACACAGGAGCCATGGCCACGAACGATACTGCAGTGCAGGCGCTGTTCGATAAGGCTGGCATTATCAGGGTCCGTTCGCGACCGGAACTTATCGATACCGCGATGGCACTTGCGAGTGTCGGAGACCGACTCGACGGCACGCGGGTCGCAGTTATCAGCGACGCAGGTGGACCCGGCGTCATGCTCGCCGATGAGTTGAACCGCCGGGGGTTCTTTGTAGTGCCATTTGGCGAACGGACACGTCAGAGGCTCTCGGATGCGCTCCCGCAGGGAGCGGGCGTCGGCAACCCGGTCGACTGCCTTCCTACGCGAAACGCAGAAACCGTGACTGCCGTGCTCGATATCATCAGCGAGGAGGAGAAGGAAAACGTCGATTACATCCTGCTCATCGACGGCGAGTCAGGACTATCGGATACGTGGGCGCTGTTCGAGGCAATAATGCGGTTCAGGGAACGAAGCACTGTCCCCGTACTCCAGTGCTTTCTGTCGCCCACTTCCGCGGCCGGACCTCTGAAGAAGTTGAAAGAAGCCGGGCAATGCTACTTCAGCGATGAGGTCGCCATGGCGCGTGCGCTGGGCCACGTCGTGCACCGTCCGCGCCCTACTACACCGGTCCTCGAAATCCAGGGGTACGACCGTGCAGGCATCGGGCAGGTGCTATCCGGCAGCGGTGCGCTGCCGCCTGATGTTGCTCGCGCGGTGCTGGACTCGGCAGGGATTCGCCTTTCCGCACAGCGCGAGGTGGCACACGCTGAAGATCTGCAAGACGTGGATATCCCGTTCCCGTGGGCCATGAAGTCTGTCGGCCTTCTGCACAAGAGCGATGCCGGCGGCGTGCATCTCCACATCCAGTCGCTGAAGCAGGCTGGTGAAGCATGGGAGACGCTCATGCGCATCGGCGGCACCACTGCGGTCCTCGTCCAGCCAATGGTGAGCGGCACGGAGGTCATCCTCGGAGCCACGCGGGAGGAAGGATATGGCCACCTCGTCGCATTCGGACTCGGCGGCATCTATACCGAGGTGTTGAAAGACGTGCAATTCTGCCTCGCACCACTGTCGCGCGAAGAGGCGCACAAGATGGTGCGCAGCATCCGCGCGTTCCCCATCGTAAACGGAGTACGCGGCCAGCCTGCCCTCGATGCTAACACGCTGGTCGACCAGCTACTGAGAGTCGGTCTGCTGGTTCATGACTTCCCGCAGATACGCGAGATAGACCTGAATCCCGTGAAAGGCCAAGGGTCAGAATTGTATGCGGTCGACGCCCGCATCATCGTCGACTAGCCGTATCTACGTGAAGAGCGGCTCGACCAGTGTGCCCAGACTGCGTTCTTCGGCGACACGATAGACCTCCCAGGCAGTCACCACGTCCTGGATGGCGAGGCCCGTGGTATCGAAGACCGTGATTGCATCGTCATCGGTGCGCCCGGGCTTGAGTCCCGCGGCAAGCTCAGGCAGCTCAGCGTACACCCCGGACCTGTCAAACATGCCATCCCGCACCGGCACGTTTATCTCTCCCGCATGGCTCGCCTGTTCCCAGTCGTCCACAACAACCATTGCACGTCGCAGGATATCCGGGTCTATCTCCTGCTTGCCCGCAGCGTATGACCCAACGCAGTTGAGGTGCATACCGGGCCGGACCCACTCGTCCATGACAATCGGCGCCTCGCTCGGAGTGAGAGTGACGAGGACATCACAATTGCGAACGACCTCCTCCGCGCTTTCACATGCCCGGCCGTCCATGCCCATGCTGCGGGCGGTCTCCGCGAGCTTCGCCGCTTTGTCAGGAATAAGGTCGTACACAAACACCGCGTCGAGGCTGAGCACGTGTCGCACCGCCTCCAGGTGAAACGGCCCCTGGAATCCAGCCCCGATGATACCGAGAACACGCGATTCCTTCCTCGCGAGGTATTTCGTCGCCACCGCTGACGCCGCTCCCGTACGCATCCCCGTGACATAGTTACCGTCCATGATGCAGACAGGCTCGCCGGTATCTGGGCTTACAAGGACGATGGTGGCCAGCAGTGTCGGCAGACCATGTTCAGACACGTTCCTCTTGTGCACGTTGATGAGCTTCACGCCCGCCTCATCCATCTCAGGCAGTGCTCCGGGCATAACGAGAAGCACTCCTTCGTGGCGCTCGAAGTGAAGATACGTCTTCGCAGGCATCTCCGAATAGCCACGACCTCTTTCGGCAAACGCCTGCTCCACGCAGTCTATGACGTCGGTCATATTAAGTATTCCATCAATATCAGATGCTCTCAGCAATCGGAGCTTCCTTGCCATCAATACACCTCCGCGGGAAGTCGGACTGAATTGCGCCAGTGTACCAGCACCGAAAGGTCACAGACATAGCATGTCGGGAGACGTAGCCCGCGGCAGGTACCCGGGCTGGCTATTCTTGGCAGTCACTCGAAAAATGGGTAGACTCTCACATGCAAGAATCGCAGGGAATACGATGCAAGGAGGAAGAGCAGGTTATGGGTAAGACGAATGACAATCTCCAGGACGCCTTCGCGGGTGAATCACAAGCCAACCGCAAGTACCTTGCCTTTGCGAAGGCCGCCGATGATGAGGGGTTGCCGCAGGTAGCGCGACTGTTCAGAGCGGCAGCCGAAGCCGAGACCGTACATGCGATGAACCATCTCAAGGCGCTCAACGGCGTAAAGAACACTGCAGAAAACCTGCAAGAGGCTATTTCGGGGGAGACACACGAATTCAAGGTCATGTACCCGGAGATGATCGAGGCGGCGAAGGCGGAGGGCGACCGGGACGCGCTGCAGAGTTTCAATTACGCAAACGAGGTAGAGCAGGTCCATGCGGGCCTGTACGAGGCGGCACTCAAGAACCTCGGACAAGAGGCCGAAGAGTATCCGTATTATGTCTGCCCCGTGTGCGGTTACACATCGGAAGTAGATCCGCCGAGCACATGTCCCGTGTGCGGTACCCCCGGCAGAATGTTCAAGAAAATCGAGTAGCAACGGGAGCGTCATCGACATTCGAGGCGGCCACTTACATGGCCGCCTCGTTCGTGTTTCTCAGCATCAACGAATCGGCCATGACCGCAGTGAGCTACCGCCCGCCTTCTGCCAGCCGTCGCGGCCTGCGCAGGAAGTAGTAGAGCATCGCGCCGACTATCAGCGTGAAGATAATCACGAGCGTCCAGACGATACGCTCGTTGCCCTGACCCTTCTCGTTGAGAAGGCAGTCGGCCAGGACCATAACCCAGAAGGCGAACGCCGCCAGCCCCAGGCCCCCGGCAGCTATCCCGAGCAGCCAGTTCCATGGAGAGAGCTGAAACACCACACCGATGATGAGGACCGCCGTCAGCCCGATGCCAACAGCGAGCGCTAGCACGCTGAGGACCTTTCTCATCGTATCCCCGGGACGTCGCAGACCCATCACCCCAAGCGCGAGCAGCACGACTCCAGGCAAGAAAAGCAGTATGAGTATCAGGATTCCCAGGTATCCCGGCATCGCCACCTCCCGTCGCTCCACACCTCGTAGCGGATGCAGAGTGGTCTCGGACTCGGCGCATCCCGCCGATACACAGGATGCGTTTCATAAAATCATACCATGAGACATCCGCCGTATAGCCGACTCGGACATATTCCGCTGGACTGAGCGAATCGCGGGGAATATGATGCGCACGTGAGCATGGCCTTACGGCCGCGGACTCCACAGTAGCGTTACGGTGAAGGAAAGGAGAGCGCGATGAAAGGGACAGTCGCAGTAGGTGAGGGAGATGGCATCGGCCCGGAGATAGTCGCTGAAGGAGTCAAGGTGCTCAAGGCTATCGAGAAGAAGCATAGTCACGAGTTCACCCTGAGATATTTCGACATCGGGGGCATCAGTATCGACAAGTTCGGCACTCCGTTGACCGAGGAGAACATGGAGTTATGCCGGTCGAGCGACGCCATACTCTTCGGCGCGCTCGGCGGCCCTAAATGGGACTATCCCGGCGCTCCTGTCTATACGAACACCGCCGGACTTCGGCTCAGGAAGGACTTCGGCCTCTATGCCAATCTGCGTCCGGTGAAGCTGTACCCGGGCATGGAAGGCTGTTCACCGCTCCTTCCGGACAGGGCACGCGGTATGGACATCATCGTCGTTCGTGAAAACACCGGAGGGGCGTACTTCGGCCAGCCCAAGAAGCAATGGACGGAGGCCGGCCAGCGCTGGGCTGTCGACACGATGATCTACAGCGAAGGGGAGATAGAGCGGATAATGCGCGTGGGCTTCGAGCTGGCGAATTCACGCCGCCAGCGGCTTTCGTCCGTGGAGAAGTCTAACGTCACCGAGACCGGCAAGCTCTGGCGCGCTATCGCCAATGAGATGAGCCGCGAGTATCCCGGGGTCGAGCTTGAACACATCCTCGCCGACGCGTGCACGATGCAACTGCTGCGTGAACCCGGACACTTCGATGTCCTGGTGATGGGCAACCTGTTCGGCGACCTGATAAGCGACGAAGTGGCCGGCATCGCCGGCTCACTCGGCATGGCGCCCTCGGCGCAGCTCGCCGGGTCCGGCCTTGGCGGCGAGCGCTTGTTCGGCTACTACGAATCGATACACGGCTCGGCGCCCGATATCGCCGGCAAGGGCATCGCCAATCCGATCGCGACCATTCTCAGCGCGGCCTTCATGCTCAGGTACACATACGGCCTTGCTGATGAAGCCGACGCCATCGACCGGGCCGTTGCCAAGGTGGTCCCGGAGTACCGCACGAAGGACATCATGGAGAAAGGGAAGAAGGCCGTCAGCACGAAGGAGATGGGCGACCTGATAGCGGCGGCAGTGTAGCAGTGACTTCCGGCCGCCTTCTTTTGACACCCGGTAGTCCTCGGATTACGCTGTCAAGGCACGGGCCGACACGGTCGGCAGATTACGTCTAATCAGGGAGGTTGTGAATGTTCTACAGAGTCGATGTTCCCGAGACGAAGGACAAGGTGGCGGCGATGGTCACCCTGAACCCGGCGGAGTCAAGACGGCTCATCGCAAAGGCGGCCGTACAGCTCCCCGAGGTGAGGGCGGCGATGAAGAAGGGATGGATAATCATCGCAAGGGGAATCACCGGCGCCTACGTGAGCGAAGAATTGTTCAACATCGAGGTCAATCCCAAGTCTCAGCAGACGGTGGGAATCATCAGCGGCGGCATCACCAATGCGAACAACGCGCCCCCACCCTGCACGATGCATGTAGTGCACGACGGCAAGGTGGTGGAGAACGCGGACTCGAACGTCGAGATTCTCAATTTCGGTCCGGACGACGTGTTTATCAAGGGCGCCAACGCCGTTGACGCCCAGGGAAACGCAGGCATCATGGCCTCCAATATCAAGGGCGGCACCTGGGGCATGTTTACGCCTGTCATCACCGGGCGCAATTCTCACCTTATCATTACGGTTGGACTTGAGAAGCTCGTCCCATCTGTATGGGACGCGTGCGAACACAGCGGCGTCTACTACTACAAGTGGAGCCTCGGCATGCCTGCCAAGCTCACGCCGGTTGTCCAGTGCGAGGTTGTGACAGAGATCCAGGCCCTTGGCGTACTAGCGGGAGTGAATGCATACCACATCTGCTCCGGCGGCGTCGGCGGATCCGAGGGAGCCGTCACCCTGTCTATCGAGGGCGGTGAATCGCACGTAAAGAAGGCACTCGACCTCGTGCGCACTATCAAGGGAGAACCACCGACTTCGGTCGTGGACACGTACCGCATCAAGGACCCCGGCGACTACAAGTTCGACGCGTACGAACAGCTCGCAACACAGTGGACCCAGTAGGCCACGGTCGCACGTCAAGCGGGCAGACACAGAAGGCGCCGGCTGTGCTCCGGCGCCTTCTTAGTGTCTTGTAGCGAAGTCTTACGTCGTCTTCTTGAGCAGCTGCTCGTATACCTTCTCGTGCTGCGGCAGAGGCACATCAAGCTCCTGCGCTTTCCGCACCGCGTAGCCGACCATCGTTTCAAGCTCCGTCGTGCGACCGTGCTGGAAGTCGAGCTGCATCGATGTCCACGTTTCGTACGGGAAGCTCTCCGCCTTACTCATCGACTGGTCGACGATATCGCCAGGAAGCTTCACTCCGGCCTTCGCTGCGAGCGCCCCGATCTCTTCCATCATCCGGCGCACCTGCGCCTTCTTCTTCTGGTTGTCCAGCAAGCCGCCCTGTGGCACCTCGTAGAGGGATGTAAGCGCGGATAATGGTTCAACAAAGAGATACTTGGACCACACTTCACGAAGTATGTCTGCGGTCAATTCGGCATTCAGGCCCGCTTCGAGGAACACCGATTCGATACGGCGGTAGGGTTCGGTCTCTCCATTCGGATTGCCGAAGTAGAACTTACGGGGTCCGGCCACCTGCTCGACGACTCCCGGTGCCTGCACGTGCGTGGAGATATAGATGCACGCACTCAGGATATCCCCGCGCCCCAACCCTTTCCGCAAGATTTCCGTGTTGCCGACTCCATTCCCTGGCGGTATGACAACGGTTCGATGGTCCACTACAGGGGTCAGCTCTCTAGCTACGGCAGCAAGATCATATCCCTTCACGCACAACAGCACCAGGTCCACTCTGCCCAGTTCACCCGGAGCATCCGTCGTCAAGGCAGGCCTGACCTCAACATCTCCATCTTTCGCGAGCAGCTTCAGGCCGTTTCTCTTGATTGCGTGCAAATGAGAAGGATCCTTCTCGAGGAAGACTATTTCATGCTCGCTATCCGGAGGATACCGATTGGCCAGGCGGCCTCCGAGATAGCCGCCGATTCCGCCGATTCCGACAATCACGATTCTCACGATTCGCACCTCCAGGGTGGACTGCGGGCGACTATATCACAGCGCGTTGACTTCCCTCTCGTAGAGAGAAATCACATCCTTGCCTCGTAGACTCTATACCACAGGACTGCTACATTACACGAACACGCGCTATCCGCGCATTCTCTACCACGGAGGTCCGCTTTGGAAGGTCGGGACACCATGTATTTCGACGAACGCGATACGCTGTTCGCACGTACTCGATTGATGCCGGGTAGCAGAGCTTATCGGGACTACTACAACAGGCATCCGGAACGACAACAGATGGACGACCAGCTGCGGAGCAACGGCGGGCTCATGAAGCTTGCGACCGCCGGGCGAATGTCCGGCGAGCAATTGTCCAGGCTGATGCCCCGTGCGCCGGGCAGGCTTCTCCAGGTGCTCTCAGGACTGCTTCCGCCATTGCGGCTGCGTCTTCAACGCGCCAGAGAAGAACAGGTGTCCCGGGTTCCGTATTACCTCTCCGACGAGGACCGGATTCTTGCACTTGTCGACGATTCGACATCGGTCATATCGAACCTGATGGAAGCTGACCAGACGAAATCACCTGTCACGCAGAAAGTGGATTTGCCGCCCGAACGTGCCAGCCGGCTTGTCAAAGAGGTGGCCGGCTTCTACGGAGCCGCACTGATTGGCATTACGGATATGAAAGACTATCTGTACTACAGCCATCGGAGCAGTGGTCAACCAGTCGAGCAACAGTTCACATACGCGATTGTCATCGCGGTGGTAATGGACCGACAGATGATAAACCGCGCCCCTCATCACGAGACGCTGCTGGCCACCTGCAACGGGTACGTAAACGCAGCGTTCGCCGGGGCGCGGCTGTCGGCCTACATCAAGTCGCTTGGCTATGACACGTCACTGAACACAATGGCGAAGTACGACGCTCCCCTGGTCCCCCTCGCTGAGCACGCCGGCATTGGTCAATCAGGCCGGTGCAACTTCATCGTCACGAAAGACTACGGCAACCGCATCAGGCTGGGAGCGGTGCTCACCAATCTGCCACTGTTGGTAGACGAACCGGTTGATTTCGGACTCAAGGAGTTCTGCATGCTCTGCGGCAAGTGTGCTGAGAACTGTCCCGGCAAAGCTCTTTCCCACAAAGAGCCATCAATTATCAACGACAGACGAGTCTGGGAACACGATGAGGTCAAATGCATGCAAAAGTGGCTGGAATTCGGGACCGACTGCGGTATCTGCATTGCAAGCTGTCCCTTCACCCAGGGCATCGACCCTGCCAGAGTGGCCGAGATGAAAGGCGACCCCGACATCATGCGAGACATTCTGCGAGAGCATGACGAACGCTATGGCGCACGCGCATTCACTCAGGACAGGCTTCCCATCGTCAACCCTGTATCCGTTAAGACACAAAGAGAGGGGTGATTGCGGATGCAACCACCCCTCGATGACTTCTGGTATCTACTACAGAACGGACTTCTCGATCTCGTCAATCTTCTCAGCTGTGAGCGGAAGCGTCGCATGCTCCAGGACCGAAGTAAGTGCGAGCATGTTCTCATTAGACACCTGGTTCTCAGTTGAGACCTCAACGCAGACGCGCTCTCCTGTTCCGATGTCCCGGAGCATCGTCAACGCCTGCTTTTTCGTCTCCTCCGGGCCAAGTGCATAAACCGAGCCGGGGAAGCCGGTCCAGATAACCTTGTCGGGCCACAGCTTCAGTGCTTCGCCGAGGGTAAGGTCTCCCATCGGCGGCACATGCAGGGCTTCGATAACGTCGATCGACGTTTTCGGGATGAGCTCCTTAAGGGCTCCCATCCGGCCGTCGCAGTGCACGCCCACGAGCTTGCCGGCCGCATGCATCTTGTCACAGCACTTTTCCCATTCGGGAATGAAGTACTTTTCAAAGAGTCGCGGATTCACGAGCACCGCGTCGATGTTGTCGGCCAGCAGAAAGAAATCCGATGGCGATCCCGCAGCGATCTCCCAGAGTGGCTCATATGCCTTGGCGATTGCCTCGTAGGCCTCCTCCACCAGGTCAGGATAGCGAGCATGGTGAACGAAGAATCGACCACCCTCACTTCCGACCCAGTCGATCATGAGAAGCTGCAGACCCTGGTGGGGCACCCAGTCCCAGACCATACCGTCCTCGCCAAGCCAGTCCTTTGCCTGTTCCAGAGGGAAATAGTCGGGCTTGATTTCAAGGTTCTCGTACATGTACTTGAGCACCTTGTAGTCATCCGGTCCTTTGATGGCGCGCTCGGTCTGCCAGGGAGTCACGTCGCGCCAGCTGCGGTTCGAATGCCACTGTCCAACCCCGGGCTCGCGCTTCTCGACCTGGGATATCGTACCCACCGGGGTCGTGAACGTGCGACGCAGCTCGGCAGCGCCTGTCGCGTAAGTCTCGTACTTCTCGGTAACTTCCACACCATGCCAGGTGAACGTATAGCTCGGCCGCGCCCAACTCAAGCCCATTCCCCGGTTGCGGCACTCCCGTTCCGCCCATCCCTGCTGACTATGACGCCAGTTGTGGAAGAATGGCACGCGGTCGGCCATCTGTCTCCGACCCGCCGCAAGGATACGTTCTCGCCTCGTCATCTCAGCCATTCCTAGTTACCCCCTTTGGCATTCGCGATCCATTCCGTACACTTGTGGACGCCTTCAATTGCATTCACGGCACAATGGTCGACACCGATACTCTGCGCGAACTGGGGCGTAACGGGTGTACCGCCGACTATGAGCTTGACCTTGTCGCGAAGACCCGCTTCCTCAAGCGCTTTGACAACATCACCCATCCGCGGCATCGTCGTACTCAGCAAGGCGGACAGCCCGATGACATCGGGCTTGTAGTTCTTTGCCTCTTCGACAACGCGCTCAGCCGACACATCCATGCCAAGGTCTTTCACGTCGAATCCCTGGACACTGAGGAGAGTGGCAACGATGTTCTTGCCGATGTCATGGTAATCGCCTTCTACAGTGGCGACGATGGCCCGTGCCTTGCTTTCCTCCGCCGCTTCTGCGGTCAGATAAGGCTCCATTACGGCTATTCCGTCCTTCATCACCTCACCGGCGACTACAAGCTCTGAGAGGAAATACTCACCCTCTTCGAACTTCTGTCCGACTTCCACCATACCCGGCACCATCCCCTCGGTGATGGCCGCCTGTGGATCAATACCGTCATCCATGGCGGCCTGGGCAACCTTGCCGATGTTCTCCAGGTCCATATTCGTTATTGCATCCCTGAGCGCCTGCAGGTGCTCTTCTTTGGTCATAGATTGATACCTCCCAGAACGTCTGCGTTCGGGCATCGTACCCTGAGCTTCAACACCTGTCAACGTAGAACGTTACCCTCATAGTGCCGCCAAGTAGCAGAGCGTGGTGTAGAGGTCTTGCCACAGAAGTGGTAACGGGCTACATTGACAATAGTAACCGGGGCATAGAGAATTGGCACTGGGTGACCGAACGCGTGCCGAGCATCGCGCAGGACCTAAGGGAGATTAGCTAACATGATAGCGATTTGTAAATGCAATCGCCTTCTGCTACTAGTCTCATTTGCGCATGCGGGATCTTGAAGGGAGGGAGAGATCCAAGCGGCAGCACTTTGCATCACGCGCATTTCACGCAATGGATGCCATTGGCAACGCACTAGCCTTTCACTGCACTTGTGTGTAGGGCACTGCGATACTCGCGAATAGGAGGTAGGAAACGATGAAGAGATTCTTGTTTACCCTTATTGCAATCCTGGCAGTCACCGTCCTTCTCGTCGTTGGCTGCGCGCCCGCAGCTGAACCAAATGGGGACAACGGACAGCCCGCTCCGGGAGATGACGAGGAAGACGAGAACGGCACCCCATCCCAACCAGATGGCGAAACGTTCAATTGGACCGTACAGGTCACGTATCCACTCGGCATGGCTCACGCAGCTAATCAGAAAGTCCTTTTTGAGGAACGCCTTCCTCGCCTGACCGACGGTCGGTTCAAGGGGCAGGTGCTGGAACCCGGTGCTATCGTCCCTGCATATGAGGGATGGACCGGGACTAATGACGGCGTACTGGACGCTGTCTTCATCACCGCAGCAGACGAACGCGGCAAGTTCGGCCCGGTCGCAGACCTCTTCAACCAGTATGCCGGCCCTGCGCCTACTGGCCCCGAGATGGCTACCTGGATACAAGCCGGTGATGGCATGGATCTGTTCCGGCAGACTGTGGAAAAGGCTGGGTTTGACAATGTTCACGTCGTGGGCTTGTCCAATATAGCCGGACCCGAAGATGAATTGTGGTCTAACAAGAAGATTGAAGGCCTGGATAGCTATCAAGGTCTCAAGATCCGGACCTTCGGTTCTTGGGGCAAAATCTTAGAGGCTATCGGCGCCTCAGTAGTAACCATGCCGGGTGGCGAAGTGTATCAGGGCATGGAGCGCGGTGTCATAGATGCATGCGAACTCGGTGAGCCTGGCGTCGACCGCGGACTCGCCATGCACGAGGTGTCAGATTACCTTTACTACCCCGGCACCCACTCGCCCGGTAATGTGCACTACATAGTGGCGAATAAGGCCTCGTGGGATGCGCTGCCTGATGACCTGAAATACATCCTTGAACGTGAGGTCGCGGCTACCGCACTTGAGCAGCAAAGCAAGCTCGCAGTACTCGATGCCGAGGCAATGGAGTTCTTCGCCGACTATGGCGTAGAGATTCTTGAGATGCCCATGGAAGTGCAGGCATATATAGTCCTCGAAGCGGGCAAACTTTGGCAGGAGTTTGCTTCCGAGGATGACTGGTACGCGGAGGTCTACGAGAACCAGCAGAGCTTCCTGTCCATGATCCGCGAAGGCAGAGGCAAGATTACTCCCAATTTCAACGCCATCGAGCAATACATCGAAGACAACAACCTGAGCTGACACGTACAAACGATATGCAAGCCCAGAGTGCGATACTCTGGGCCTGCATATTCTCTCCTGAACACGGGGGATTCCATGAACGCATTGAATTCATTCACACGGGCAATCGATTGGGGCATCGAGCGGCTCGGTCGCGTAGTCTCGACACTTATTCTGGTGCTCATTGGCACTATGAGCTATGAAGTCTTTGCGCGGTATGCATTCAACGCTCCAACTGCGTGGTCATATGACTCGAGCTACATGATCGGCGGTAGCATGATGCTCCTAGGAGCAAGCTATACCCTTCTCCACAAGGGACACGTACGTGTCGACATTCTGTACGAGCGTCTCAGCCTGCGCGTCAGGCAGACGATAGACCTTGTCTTCACGCTCCTTATCTTCTTCCCGTTTGTGTCAGTCCTCACCTACAACTCATTCGGATCGGCGCTCACCGCGCTGGATCGCGGTACTCGCTCGGACTTCGGCATCTGGATGCCGCTCGTGTGGCCTTTCAGAATGGTCATTAGCTTCGCTTTCGCGTTACTGTTGGTGGCCGGTATATCTTGGTTCATCAAGATAATCATATCCCTGAAAGAGGGTGAGGAAATATGATTGACGTCAACCCTTCGACCATAGCCTTGCTGATGTTCGTCTTCCTCTTTGCTCTCATCTTCACCGGCTATCCCCTGGCATTCTGTATTGGCGGCGTCGGGATGATTGCAGGGTTTCTTGCACTCGGGCCCTCGGTCGCAGTCCCCCTAATGTACGCAAGAGCCTACGGAATCATGCAGGACTACATGCTTCTTGCGGTGCCGCTATTCATCTTCATGGGACTGATGGTCCAGAAGTCCGGGGTTGCAGATAAGCTCTTTCACACACTTCAGCTGTGGGTTGGGCGCGTTCCCGGCAATCTGGCACTCGTCACCATTCTTACTGGCGCGCTGGTAGCCGCAACGGTAGGAATATTCTCAGCCTCCATTATCATGCTCGGTCTTACGGGTCTGCCTGCCATGATAAGAGCAGGCTACAACAGGGGGCTGGCATACGGCTCAGTTATTGCAGGCGGATGCCTTGGAATCCTGATCCCTCCCAGCATCATGCTTGTCATATATGGCCCGATGTCATCGCTTTCCGTAGGGAAGCTATTCATGGGAGCCTTCAGTGCTGGTCTCTGCCTGGCGCTGATCTATGTGGTTTACATCCTCATCAGATGCATCGCAACGCCAGGATACGCTCCAACAATCTCGCTGGAGGACCAAATGGTGCCGTGGGGCACAAAGGTCCGCTTGCTTTTCACCTCACTTCTCCCACCTGTGTTTCTGATACTAGCTGTGCTGGGTAGCATTTTCTTCGGCATCGCCGCTCCCACAGAGGCAGCCGGAATTGGGGCTCTCGCGTCGATAATAATGATAGCCAGCTACAAGCGTCTCACGTGGGATGTCCTGACGGACGTGATGTTCTCGACGTTGAGGCTCAGCGGCTTCATCATCATACTCGTCATAGGCGCTTCCATCTTCACAGGGGTCTTCTTGCGACTGGGTGGCGGGCAGATGGTTGCAAGCCTCATACTCGATGCACCAGGCGGCAAATGGGGAGCGTTCGCCATACTGATGCTCGCCATCTTCCTGTTGGGAATGTTCCTCGACTGGATAGGCATCCTGCTCATCCTCGTTCCGATCGTCACGCCAATTGGAGATGCACTGGGTTTCCATCCCATCTGGTTCGCAATGATGATATGCGTCAACCTCCAGATGGCATACATGACTCCCCCATTCGCGCCGGCGATTTTCATCCTCCGCGGTACACTACCAGCGGAAGAGGCCATCGGAGCCACTGTGCCTATTATCCGTGGTGTAATCCCATTCATCGGCCTTGTCATGATTTTCATCGCAGTTTGCATTATGTTCCCTGAGATTGTGACTTGGCTCCCTGACAACATGATCAGGTAGCGCCATTCAAGAATCGAATTGCAGGCGGTCGGCTTCTCGACCGCCTGCTTCTTGGTTCGCGCACATGCCTCTTCTACTGCCCGCTAGAACTAGAGACACATTCCAACCACGGCTCAGTCAAACCATTATTGGCATGCTCTTCTCGCATCGCAGGGAGGAAAGACGAAGTGCCTGTACATGCGGGCGGGCGCAGGGGCCCGCCCCTTGCCAACTGGCTAACCGTACTTCTGCCGGTCAATCACCCTCATATCATGCCCCGGAAGCACGTGGTCTGACATCTTCAGCATGTCGCGCATTGTCCTGTAATACTCCGCGAGGTCGATGAAATTGATGCCGGGGATAGGCTTGCCAAACCGGTTGCCCTCAAGATTGTCGTAAAGCCCGACGTTATCGCCGGCTATGTAGTACACGCCTTCACCGGTGTTGACCAGCAGGCACTGCATCCCCGGCGTGTGGCCCGGCGCAAACACAACCTTGAGGCCATCCGCAAGGTCGAGATCGCCATCAAGCACCTCGAACACCGTTCTGCTGTACGGAGGAGTCATTCCCGTCGTCGGAGCCTCGTATGCATTCGCGAAGATGGGAAACGGCGCGGCTGCGAACTGAAGCTCTATGCGCTGGATAAGGAACCGCGCCCCGGTGAAAAGCTCATGGTTATAGCAATGGTCCCAGTGCAGATGCGAAGCAACGACTATATCGATTTCCGACGGGTGTACCCGGATGGCCTCCAATGCGCGAGTCGGGTCCTCCTCAGGCTTCCGCACGAATGGATAGTGGTACTTCGCCGCCGATTCCGGATCGCAACAACCCGTATCAAAGAGAATGCGCTGCCCGTTGCCCTCGACGTAGAACATCATCACAGGAGCCTGGAGCTTCGTTCCGTATCCCTGGCCCCACACCATCTGCGATCTGTCAATCGTCACGGTGCCAACACTCACAGGGGTAATACTGTAGCGTGCACTCATAGCTCCTCCTTGACTTCGGAAAGTCGGATGCGATTGTATCACCCGGTTCTTCGGTTTGAGTTGCACAAGAAGCCGCTGGGCAGACACCATGACGGCAATCCAGCCTTGCGACCAGGTGGCACGCTTGAGACATAAGTGTCAAACGTGATAAACCTATAGGCGATAGACAGGGCTACAAAGGAGTTCAACTTGCCCGAACCCTACTCTCATGCCTTCGCCAGGAACCTGCACCTTTTGAACTGCTCGGAGTTGCACCACCTGACCAGAGCGGCGCTGGACAGCCCGCACTTCACGCTCACCGAAGGATTCAGGTCAACACTCAGCAGAGAATTTGGTGTTGAAGTCCCCGAGGATGCGTTCGCCGGCATAGGCTATCGCATCGACTGGCTCCATGGCGCCCTAAAGATGACTTTCGAGCCTGCAGCCGACCACGTGTATGAAGGGCGGGGAGAGCTGTTACAGGCGACACAGGAAACTATCGACCTTCTCGTCGCATGGGATGAGCCAGAATCTGCCCACGTAGTTATGCTCCAGACACGCGGCTCCACTCAGGCTGCCAACCGCCAGTTCAGAAACTGCATGAAACACATCGGGGGCGTGTTCGGACCAGAGGGGGACCGTTGGCCTGGCGTCCAGCCACACATTGGCCTTGCATCACTGCGCGAGCCTCCGCGCATCAGCGCGAAAGACGTCCCCGTGTGGGCCTTGCGCGACGGTCTTCCCATTTGGATTCGCGTGGGCACGCGGGACCCATTGTGTGCAATCACCAGGTGCGATGACGTCGGCACGCCGGCGGCCACGGGCGAATACTGGACACTAAGACAGATTTAGCGCGAAGCCCACAGGGCGCCGCCTTACCGACACGGACCCGGAAACCAACACTCCGGTCGGTGCAATTTCAGTCATGGAAAAGGGCCACCGTCGGTCTAAAGAATCCACTTGCGGCGGATGTTCCGCAGGCTCACCAGGAACAGGGCCACGCAGAACGCGGCCAGCACCGCGAAGTCCAAGCCCATTGATAGAACAGGCCGGCCTCCGAAGGAGGCATGCAGGATATCGACGCCGTAGGTGAGAGGCAAGGCATACGACACCGGCTGGAGAAACGCAGGCAGCATCGCGATCGGGAAGAACAGTCCACACAGGAATATCATTGGAAAGCGGACGAAATTGGAGAACGTCTGTGCCTCGAAGACCTCGCTCACCGAGACCGCGATGAACAGGCCCAGGAAGGTCGACACAATGGCAATCAGGATGACCGCCGGCAGGTAGAGCCCCCAGGACACCATGGAAAGGTCGGTAAGGACGGCCGCAATCACGACGGGCACGAAGGAGTTGAGAACTCCGAACATGATGGCTCCGGACGTCTTGGCCAGCATCAGCAATTCGAGCGGTATCGGCGCGAGCAGCAGACGTTCAAATGAGCGCCCTTTCTTCTCGAAAGTAACGGTCACCGCAAGCACCGACGTCGTACCGAACAGGATGGACAGTGCAACGACTCCGGGAAGAAGGCCGATGACGCTGTCGATCCCGCTGCCCGAGCGTATGAAGAACATGCCCGTCCACGCAAGAGGGAACACCATCCCCCAACTTATGTTGGGCGGCTTAAGATAGTAGGAACGCACATCCTTCAGCAGGATGTTCCAGAAGGCTATCCGGTACATATCAGCTTCCGCCTCCTCCACCGCTGCGCTCTTTTTCGCGTTTCATTTCCTGGGCCGCCAGGCCGGTCACACTGACGAAGACGTCCTCCAAGGAGGGACGGATTACGCGAGCTTCATCCACCTCCAAGCCGCGTTCCTCCAAGAACACGACTAGCGCGCCAACGCGGACCGGCTGCGCCGACGTCACCCGAATAGTGCCCTCTGCAACGCGCTCCACCTCCGCTCCATACGCAATCTCAGCAAGCTCTGTCGCCGTATGGCCTGTGATGCCACGAACGGTGAACTCAACGATATGGCGTCCCTCGACCTGCCGCATCAAGTCTCCGACTGACGCTGCTCGCACAATGCGACCGGATACGATGAATGCTATACGTTGACAGAGACGTTCGGCCTCCTCGATATAGTGCGTGGTAAGGAATACGGTCGTCCCTGCTTGGTTCAGGTCCTCGATGAGCCGCCTCACCTGGCGCGCACTCGCTACGTCGATGCCGGTTGTCGGTTCATCGAGAAATAGGATAGGCGGCCGGTGCATGATGCCGGCCGCAATCGTGAGCCGGCGCTTCATACCCCGCGAGTACCCGGCGAAGCGACGGTCGGCCGCCTCCGAAAGGCCGAACATGTCGAGCAGAGTTCGCGCCCTCGTCTCACGCTCATCCTTCTTCATGTCATAGAGCGCACCGCAGAAACACAGGTTCTGATAGCCGGAGAGCTCGGGATACAGATTGCTCTCGTCGGGCACGATGCCCATGAGATGTTGCGCCGCCTTGAGACGCTCGGTAGTGTCGATTCCGCCGACACGCACCGTGCCCGCATCGGGGCGCGCGAGCCCCGTCAGCATGTTGATTGTTGTCGTCTTACCTGCACCGTTTGGGCCCAGGAAACCGAACACTTCACCACTCTTGACGGAGAACGACACGCCTTCGACGGCCGCAACATCACCGAATCGCTTGGCGAGCCCGCTGACCTCGATAGCGGGTTGGGATGAGGACGTTGCAAGGTTCGCGCCTGCGGAGTCTTTCATCGGCGGGTCATTCTAACGCACGGCACGGTCGCGTACAAGAATCAGGCAGCGATGCGTTGAAACCGCAGGGCGACGAATCCCGCATCGGGCCGGGCCCCGCGCACCACACGGTTATGCTGTATCTGAGCCTCCCCGGGAGGCCAGAGGAGCGCGCTGGCGGCATCCTGTAGCATCAGTCCACACCCGGACGCAAGGCGGACAACTTCCTCGACGGAAAAGAAGGTTGCGTGCGAATAGACAGGGTGGCCGGCTTTGGCCTTCCTCTGGTATTCCTGTCCCCAGGGGCTGCTCGCCGGGACAATCCCCACCACGCATGCGCCTTTCGGTCGCAGGACACGAGCGCATTCTTCGAATGCACATGCGGGAGACTCTACGAAGCAAAGTGTAACGACAAACAGGACTCCGTCGAACTCCTTATCTCCGTACGGCAGGGTCTCAGCAACGCCGCGTTTCGTGCTGATACCTCGTGCGGCGGCGAGCGCGAGCATTTCGCCAGAGGGGTCTATTCCGTCCGACACGCCTAACTCATTGGCGAACCGGCCCGTGCCTACGCCGACCTCAAGCCATCTACCTGGCACGCGGCCCTTGACGAGCAGAAGGGCCTGGACTTCCTCCTCAAAGATGGTCGAGCCCTCTTTCGAGTCGTACCACGCGTCGTATTCCCGTGCGATTGAGTCGAATGGCCCCGAGATCACAATCGAACGATAAGACATCGGCGCTCCGCCGTAAAGGGCCTTTCCGCAAAAATCGGCCGATACGTGTGACTGTCCGCGGGTTCTGCCAATTCGGGCCTATGCTATTGACTTCGGATGAAGGACCGTATGACAATGTCTCACTACCGCGGGTTTGGGTAGCGGCGGGAGATCCCTGCAGACCCGCAGGAGCCGAAGGGGCAACGCAGATCACCGCCGGGTGACTGCCGAAACTCTCAGGCAAAAGGACCGTCGCCCAAAGTCTCTTGGAGAGTCTCCCGGGCAGGGAGCGCCGACGGGGAAAGCCGGGAAGGGCAATCTCTCAGGCAATGAGGACAAGGGACACCCGTGCAGATTCGCGGGTTGTTGTATCGTGCGGCAACTGCATCGCAGGTCGCGACTGGTGCTACGCGCACCTGAGTTGTCTGTCCTCGGTCACCGCGCATCTACGAGACTTACGCATTCAGTGTCGCCGCAAGAGAAGCGACGAATGAGGTATGCGCATGGCTGACAGGCAGATGGAAACCATCAATCGACTCGAACTCACGGTCCTGATTGAGAACGCTCCCGCCTATGACACCTATCTCGAGGGTTGCTTCGGCCTCTCGCTCTGGCTCGACATGTGGATGGGATCGGCGCACCGGAGGGTGCTCTTCGACGTCGGTCCCCGGGCCGACACGCTCGAGAGGAATGCGTGCAGCCTCGGCATTGATCTGTCCACGGTGGACGCGATAGTCCTCTCGCACTGCCACTTCGATCACACCGCCGCTCTCGCGGGGCTTCTGAAGTCGATTGGACGTCCCGTGCCGGTCTTCGGACATCCGGACCTGTTTCGCCCCAACTTCGTGCTGGCGCCGGAGTTCATGGACTACGCTATGAACGGCGAGAACTCAAGAAGCAACCTGGAGTATGCCGGTGCGCGCTTCGTGCTGTCACGGGACCCTATGGAGCCCTATCCGGGTCTTGTTCTCACCGGCGAGATAGAGCACACGACGTCTTTTGAGGAGGAAGGCGGGGTCTCGTGCTTCACAACTGATGCCGATGGCCGACTGGTACCAGATCGGCTCCAGGATGATGTATCGGCGGTAATCAATATCGGAAACGTCGGAGCCGTCGTGTTAAGCGGCTGTGGACACGCAGGCATCGTCAATATCGTCAAGCAGTCGCGGACGAGCGCAATCGATGGCCGTATCACAGGGATAATCGGCGGATTCCATCTGTTGCAGGCCTCACTAGAGCGGACCGAGCAGACGATTGCCGCTTTCAGGGAGATAGCCCCGGACCTCCGCATACTTGCCCCGATGCACTGCACCGGGCTCAGGCCGAGCGCACTGATGGCGGAGGCATTCGGCGACGCATTCCGGGAGCTTCACGTCGGCGACAAGATCGTGTTTGGTTCAGAACACTGAAGCTTTCACAGCCATTGGGAACACCACCGGGCACAAGACCCGGGTGTAATCGCAGAAAGGAAAGAAGATGTCGCAAAACAAGTCTGGACTCAAGCGCGATGTCGGCCTGTTCGGCGTCGTGGCCCTTGCGGCGGGCTCGGTCATCGGCGGCGGACCGTTCGTCCTCGCCGGACCCGCTTCTGCACTGGCTGGTCCATCGGTCTGGTTGTCTTACCTGGTCATCGGCCTGCCGATGATTGCAGTCGCGGTATGCTACGCCGCGATTGCCTCGGCGATGCCCATCGAGGGCGGCACGTACTATTACCCGACGCGGGTGCTCTCCCCCTTCTGGGGATTCCTCGCGGGCTGGGCGCGCTGGCTTGCCTACATCACGCCATTAGCCCTCACCGCGTTTGTTTTCTCCGACCACATACAGACGATCGCGCCGAATATGCCCGCCGCCATACTGATGATCGGCTTCATAGGGTTCTTCTATCTGATGAACGTGCTCGGCGTTAAGATATCCGCGACAATCCAGATGATTCTGTTCGGTCTGCTGGTTGCCGGTTTCCTCGTATTCATCATCGCGGGACTGCCGAAGGTGCAGCCCGAGAACTTCAGTCCCGCGATGCCGCTTGGTTTCGAAGGTGTGGTGCGTGGCGCGGCGCTACTGTTCTTCGCCTATGTGGGCTTCACAGCCGCCGCAGAAATCGGCGAAGAGACCAAGAACCCCTCTCGCAACATACCCCTTGGAATGATACTGGGCCTCAGCGCCTGCATCACCCTCTATGTCCTGATGTCTATAGCGGCGTCCGGGACCCTTCACTGGGAGGAGCAGGCAGCGAGTAACACGCCGATATACGACGCGGCGCGGCTTGTCCTGCCGGGAGTTGCGTCCACGTTCCTACTCATCATCGTGGTAATGGCCGTGAGCACCTCGCAGAACGGCTTTCAGCTTGCCGCATCGCGAATCGTCATGAGCCTGGGGCGCGATCGGGCAATACCTGCCCATCTCAGCGCGGTGAACTCCCGGTTTGGCACGCCGGTGTGGGGCCTCACTGCGACTGTATTGATAGCTCTGGTATTCGTCTTTTCCGGAAAGGGCCTTGTATTCGCCGTCTTCACTTCAAACATCACGTTCCTGTTCAGCTACATCGTGGTGATGGTCGCGACCATGATGCTTAAGAAGCGCAAGCCCGACCTGTACGAGCGAGCCCCCATCAAGCTGAAGGGCGCATGGCAGATAGTGCTGCCAGTAATCGCCATCATCGTGTCGGTGGTCTTCACCGTGCTCCAGGAGCCCGAAGCGCTGCTCTGGTCGGCACTCTGGCTTATTATCGGTGCAATTGTATTCCTGGTACGCAAGCAGCGGCTTGCCAAGGAAGGTGTATCGCTGACCGAGCTGATGACGCGAATGCGTATCACTGAGGAATAACTGCCATCAAACGTGATGAAGGAGGGACACGTGTGACACGTGTCCCTCCTTCACGTTCACAATCCATGCCATCGACTGTGCCGCTCACACACGGCAAGTGCGCAGCTATAGCAGAGCCAGAAAGACGGTGCCACCTAATGCTTGATGGTGTCGATCCCACCGGGGGCAGGAATCAGCTTGACGCGTCGGATTCAGCCATTTCCGCGCCTGAGTAGCCGGAGCTCTTCCGTCCCGTGATCTCTTCAATAGCCAGCGTGCATACGTACATATCCATCTGATCAAGCTGCTCGTCAGACAGGTCCTGGTTCAACGCCAGCTTCATGAACTGCCGTCGCATGGCGGGTTCGTCGCTCAGGCTTACCGTTCCGTAGCAAATGACCGAACCCCAGCCACTTTCGATCCATTCGTCCACCTGGAAACAGATTTCCGGATTCGCCTGCAGATACGTCGTCTTCTTGCCGACCTTGCCCACGTGGAACCAGACCTGCTCCCCATCGTAGATGTGCGATACGGGGACAACGTACGGCTCGCTCTCAAACGCAAGTCCCAGCCGACCATACCGCGCCTTCCTTAGAAGGATCTGCGACTCTTCGAGGCTCATCTCTTCAATATGACCGTGACCGGTTTCCATCGATGCTCCTTTTTCGACAGGCGGAGAGAAGCCATTCCGTTTCAACCAGGGAGGCTTGTTGTCGTGGTCTGCTGTTTGAAGACGTGTTCCTCAACGATGTACCGGCGAGTCTTACCCACATCCTGAAACGTGTCCTCGTCCCGACGCAGAGTCTGCGCCTCATCAGTCTCGCGCCATTCAAGATACTCACGAACATCATCGAGGTCTTCAAACCATAACTCGGCTATGCCATCCGCATCATCTTCCAGACCCGGTTTCTCGACCGGTACATTCTGGGTGTAATGCAATATACCCGGTACGGTCCGAACAAGCAGGGGACCGTGCTTCTCCACCCAGTAGGACTGGAACTGCTTGCTGCTCATACCCGTCTTCCGGTATACAAGCGCCACTATCTTGGTCATAGCAGCACACCTCCCTCTGTCTGCACTCACTCACCCTCTGCGAGCATTCTAGTGCCACAAAGTCGGCACGGCAATCATC
>CAZKHH010000012.1:0-33154 GCA_964552485.1 uncultured Dehalococcoidales bacterium
CACCGGGACGAGGAGAGCGGCCTCGTCCTGATTGACAGCGATAAATGCATCGGCTGCGGCACATGCACCCTTGTCTGCAGATACGGCGCGATCGCGAGAGACCAGGAGACCGGCAAGGCAGTCAAATGCGACGGATGTCTGGATCGGGATGCCCCGCGATGCGTGAGCGTGTGCCCTACGGGTGCACTGGTGGTAAGCGAGACGACTTTTTCTCCTGTTCAACCAACGGCAACCGCTTACCGTCGGCCAATTTTGGTATGATTTGCTGTACAACCCAGCAAAGGAGGTTTCGCAGTGAATCTACAGCGCCCCAACGCGAACGACGTGACCCGTACGGCCAACAGGTCGCGCAACGTCAGCCCGATGAGCGGTATCTGCTCACGGTGTATCGATGGATGCACCGGCAATTGTGAGGTATTCAAGTCCACATTCCGTGGGCGGGAGCTCATCTACCCCGGCCCATTCGGCGAAGTCACCGCCGGAGCTGACAAAGAATACCCGGTAGACTATTCGCACTTTAACATTCAAGGATATGCCATGGGAGCCGACGGGCTTCCTGCCGGAGTCACAGGCGATCCTGACACGGCGATCTTCCCTGCCGTCGACACTGAGACCCAGTACGGCTGGGAAAAGAAAGTGAAGATGCGCGTCCCTGTGTTCACAGGCGCACTCGGGTCCACCGAGATCGCCCGTAAGAACTGGGAGCATTTCGCGGTCGGCGCCGCTCTCGGCGGCGTTACGCTTGTATGCGGCGAAAATGTCTGTGGAATCGATCCACAACTCGAGCTCGATTCCAACGGCAAGGTTACCAGAGCGCCCGACATGGACAGGCGCATCGAGATTTACCGCCGCTACCACGAGGGTTACGGTGAGCTTCTCGTACAGCTCAACGTCGAAGACACCCGACTCGGCGTTGCTGAGTACGTACACAACAAGCACGGTCTCGAAACGATCGAACTCAAATGGGGCCAGGGCGCCAAGTGTATCGGCGGAGAGATCAAGGTCTCCAGCCTGGACCGGGCTCTCCAGCTTCAGCAGCGTGGTTACATCGTGACCCCCGATCCCTCTGACCCGGTGAACCAGTCTGCCTTCCAGCACGGAGCGCTGAAAGAGTTCGAGCGGCACAGTCGCCTCGGCTTCGTCTCCCATGAAGCCTTCATCAACGAAGTGAAGCGCCTGCGCGACATCGGCTTCACTCGCATCACGCTGAAGACCGGGGCTTACAGCCTGCGCGAGCTGGCGATGGCTATAAAGTGGTCCTCGGAGGCCAATATCGACCTGCTGACTATCGACGGAGCGCCGGGAGGCACAGGCATGAGCCCGTGGCGCATGATGGAGGAGTGGGGCGTACCGAGCCTGTATCTGCATGCCACCGCGTACCAGTTCGCAAAGCGCCTTGCAGACAAGGGTCAGCGCGTTCCCGATATGGCCTTCGCCGGCGGCTTCAGCAGCGAGGACGGCATCTTCAAGGCCCTCGCGATGGGCGCGCCATTCGTCAAAGCTGTCTGCATGGGCCGCGCGCTCATGATTCCAGGAATGGTCGGCAAGAACATCGCCAAGTGGATCGACGACGGAAAGCTGCCGAACACAGTGAGTCAGTTCGGCCAGACTCCCGAAGAGATCTTCGTCTGTTGGGAGGAAGTCAAGGAGAAGGTCGGAGCCGACGAGATGAAGAACATCCCGCTGGGCGCTGTAGGAATCTTCAGCTACGTCCAGAAGCTCAGGGTTGGCCTGCAGCAACTCATGGCAGGCAGCCGCAGCTTCAGCGTACCGGCCATCGGGCGTGAAGACCTCATGTCGCTCACCGAAGAGTGCGCGAATGTTACAGGCATCCCGTACGTCACCGAGGCATACAAAGAGGAGGCGCTGGCCATACTCGATAGCTAGGCGCCACGCATCAAACCTGCCGGAGAGGTCTGCGTAGCGACTGGCTCAACTGATAGTTCAGAACAGCACAGGAGGTGGGCTATGTCCTACGAGTGGGGACCTCAGTTTATCGTTCCTTCGGAGACGCTGCGCAGCTTCTCCGGCAGAACACAGCTTCGCGAAGAATTGAACGACGAGCTACTGCGAAAGGAACTCGATTCCCTCGGGTTCACGGGCCCGGTGGTCCGCATCGTCAACCCCTGGTACGTGCGCAAAGTCGGCGAACAGACCTGGATCAAGATCGGCGAATCATCTGACCGCAGCGCCAACTTTCCGGTAAGCTGGGATACTACTGCCTTCGCCAACGGCGCATACGAAGTGCTCGGGCTCATGCACGTGTTCGCAAAAGACGGCGAGCGAGAGCACGTCATTGCCCGACAGAACGTGGTCGAAGTCGAGGTGAAGAACTAGTCCACGAGGACAAGGATCATGGTCTGCGTCATCGACTACGGGGCCGGTAATCTCCGGAGCGTCCTTTCGGCGCTTCGTGCCGTCGGCTGTGATCCGAAAGTGGCCGAAACGCCCGCCGATGTGAATGGCGCCACTGCGCTGATACTGCCGGGAGTCGGAGCCGCAGCAGATACCATGGAGAACCTGCGGCAGCGAGGACTATCAGAGGTGGTCTCTGACTGGATCTCAGCCGACAGGCCTTTTCTCGGCATCTGCATGGGTCTGCAGGTCCTGTTCAACCGGTCCGATGAGGGTGGAGGACAGGAATGCCTCGGCATCCTGCCCGGCAGAGTGAGTCGACTGCCTCATAACTTGAAGGTACCACACATGGGTTGGAACCAGGTCCGCTATGCGCGCCCGTGCGCCCTGTTTCAAGACATACCGGAGGGCACCAACTTCTACTTCGTGCACAGCTATGTTGCCACGCCTGACAACCCCTCAACCGTGGTGGCCGTGACCAACTACGGAGTTGATTTCTGCAGCGCAATCGCGCGGGGCAATCTCTTCGCCACCCAGTTCCATCCGGAGAAGAGTGGGCCATCGGGTCTCCAGGTGTATCGCAACTTCATCGCACATACGCGCCACTGAGCCATCCAGGCGCGGCAGGTAAATAGCATGAACAAATACAGATACGTCGTTGTCGGCAATTCAGCCGGCGGCATTGCCGCTGCAAGGGCCATCCGCAGGGCTGACCAGGAGGGCACGATGCTGATGCTTTCCGATGAACCCTATCCTGCGTATTCCCGACCCCTGATCGCAAAGCACATATCCGAGGGCAAAGACATACGCAGTATGAGCCTCGTCGGACGAGGATTCTACGAGGATAACGGCATCGAACTCCGCGCCGCCACGTCGGCAATAGCACTCGACATCGAGAACCACACTATCGAGCTGTCCGACGGCCGGGAAGCATCCTACGAGCGACTCCTGCTCGCCACGGGAAGCAGCCCAATCATTCCACCTGTCGAAGGCAGCGGGCGACGGAACGTGTTCACCTTCACCACATACGATGACGCGGCAGCCATCGCCTCCACGCTCCCTTCCATTGAACGCGCCGTAGTTGTAGGAGGCGGATTCATCGGGTTGAGCGCTGCCGATGCCCTTGCCAAACGAGGCATCGGTGTCACAGTCGTTGAGATGCAGGAGCATCTTCTGAGCGGCATGCTCGATTCGGTCGCGTCCTCACTCGTCGAAGATGCTGCGCGAGCTGCGGGCGTGTCTGTTCTCACGGGCAGACGAGTGGTCTCCATCGACGGCTCGGTACTCTCGGGAGAGGGCGTCTCGAACGTGACACTTGACGACGGTACACGCCTGCCCTGCGGGATGGTCATCATGGCAGTCGGCGTACGCGCACGCACGGAACTCGGCAACGACCAGCTTCGCATCGAACGTGGGTTCCTTGTGGACGAGAATATGAAGACGTCGGCGGATGACGTGTTCGCATGCGGAGATGCAGCGCAGGCGTATGATTATGTCCGCAACACTCAGGGAATCACTGCGATATGGCCGAACGCCGTGGGCGGTGGCAAGGTCGCGGGGGCAAACATGGCGGGGGAAGCCCGCACGTACACCGGCTCCACGACGCTGAACGCCCTGCCCTACTTCGGGCTATCGGTAGGCTCTGCAGGCATCCTCGATGGCCCTGCGGAGGAAGGCTTCGAATCGGTCATCGCGCAGCCCGTCGGGACGTACCGCAAAGTGGTTCTGCGCGACGACGTGGTTGTGGGGATGGTGTTCGCGGGTGACACGACGCGCTGCGGCCTCATTTACAGCCTGATGAAGAACGGCACGCGAGTCGGAGAATGGAAGAACGCTCTCGTGAGTGACTCTTTCGGTCTGTTGTCTCTACCGCCGGAACTCTGGCAGGACGGAATCTCTGACGCGTTGGAATGCGCCCGACCCGACCAGGAAACGATATAGTTCCTTATCGGCCGGAGTAAACAATATGAAGAACGTAGAGCGAATCAACAACAGGTACGGCGATGACAAGGTGTTCGACGGCTGTTCAATCTTCGGCGTCATGGATACGTCGGGCGCGATGATACCCGCGGACGTAGCCGTAGAGGCAATCGACCTCATGCGGGACCGCGACAACGGCCTGGGCGGCGGATTCGCAGCGTATGGTCTGTACCCGGGCCATGCAGATGAGTATGCGATACACGCAATGTACATGAGCGACGGAGGGAAACGCGACACCGAAGCCTACCTGAAGGAATACTTCAGCATCGTACTTACCGAGGCGATGGACACGGACCCGACAGCGCTCCCGAATGCTCCGGCGATGTGGCGCTACTTCGCCACTCCACGCTCCGACCGCATCATGGGAAAAGACGAGCGTCAATGCGTCGCAGATCACACGATGTATATCAATACCCACATAGCGGACAGCTTCATTTTCTCGGCCGGTAAGAACATGGGAGTGTTCAAGGGTGTCGGCCACCCGTTCGACGTGGCCCGCTTCTTCAAGCTCGATCAGTACAGCGGCTACCTCTGGACGGCACACGGCAGATTCCCCACCAACACACCGGGCTGGTGGGGTGGAGCACATCCGTTCAGCCTTCTCGACTGGACAGTGGTACACAATGGCGAGATATCGTCGTACGGCACCAACATGCGATTCCTGGACCAGTATGGCTACACCTGCGCACTGCAAACAGATACGGAGGTGGTCACATACGCTGTCGATCTCCTCGTCCGACGACACGGTCTCCCGATGGCTGTTGCCGCGCGTGTCCTCGCTGCACCCTTCTGGTCCGAGATGGAACGCCTGGACGAGAGGGAACGAGCAACGGTTGAGGCGCTCCGCATCACGTACGGGGGACTCCTGCTGAACGGTCCGTTTACGGTCATTATCGGTCGTGAAGGAGAGATGGTTGGACTTACCGACCGCATTCGCCTGCGCCCGCTCGTAGTCGGCACAAAGGATTCAAGGGTGTATCTCTCGTCGGAAGAATCAGCCATCAGGCTTGTGTCTCCCGACCTCGATGACACGTGGATACCCGTGGGCGGTGTGCCGGTAGTAGCACGACTTGGCTCCATGCCCAGGTCTGACGATGCCGACTCATGGGAAGAGGTGCTTGCACATGCTCACTAAGCGCATCATCCCGTGTCTTGATGTGAAGGATGGACGGGTCGTCAAGGGAAAGAGCTTCGAGCAACTGCGTGACTCAGGAGATCCGGTCGACCTGGCCCGTCGCTATTACGATGAGGGCGCAGATGAGCTCGTCTTCCTGGACATCACTGCGAGCAAAGAGCACAGGCAGACGATGGCCGAAGTGGTCGAGCGCGTCGCCGGTGTCGTCTTCATGCCGCTCACAGTGGGCGGAGGACTGCGTACGGTAGACGACATGCGACGCATGCTGCTGAGTGGCGCAGACAAGGTATCCGTGAATACCGCCGCAGTGGCAGAGCCCGCGCTCATCGCCCGGGCTGCCGACCGGTTTGGAAGCCAGTGCGTTGTGGTCGCCATCGACGCAAAGCGCATCGAAGGCGCCGCTCCGCCCGCCTGGCGGGTCCATACCTATGGTGGCAGCGTTCCGGAGACTCACGATGCCATCGAGTGGGCGAAGACAGTGGCGTCGCTGGGCGCCGGTGAGATACTGCTCACGAGCATGGATGCCGACGGCCACCGGGCCGGCTATGACCTCGAGCTGACAGCAGCCGTCTCGACCAATGTGTCTGTGCCGGTCATCGCGAGCGGCGGAGCCGGCTCTCACGAAGACCTGTACAATGCCCTTGCTGCCGGCAAAGCCGATGCCGTGCTTGCGGCGAGCATATTTCACTACGGAGAAACGAGCATCGCAGATGCGAAGGAGTATCTCGCCTCGCGCGGTGTAGCCATGAGATTGTAGGACTAAAGCCATGAAGAGTTATCTGCCACCGACGTTCATAGTCGACCGCGACCCCGAGCGGTGCATCAACTGCAAGGTATGCGTGAATCAGTGCACGTTCGACGTACACTACTTCGACGAGGAGGACGGCATCGTCAAGGCCCGCGAAGAGAAGTGCGTCGGGTGCCACCGATGCGCGACCTTCTGTCCGACACATGCTCTCACCATCCGGCGCAATCCGCTTCAGTTCCGCTCCAACTACAACTGGAGCCAGGGAGTAATCGAGGATATCCTCAAGCAGGCGGAAACGGGCGGCATGCTTCTCACAGGGATGGGAACAGACAGGGACTACCCCATCTACTGGGACCACCTGCTCCTCAACGCAAGCCAGGTAACAAACCCGTCCATCGATCCACTGCGAGAACCGATGGAACTGAGCACATACATCGGGCGGAAGCCCGACCGGATAGAGTTCGATGCAGACCGCGGACTCAAAGAGCCGCTCGCCCCACAGGTGAAGCTGGAGACGCCGATCATGTTTTCGGCCATGTCGTACGGGGCCATCAGTCTCAACGTGCAGCAATCGCTCGCAAGAGCTGCCACGGAGCTTGGCACCCTCTGGAACACAGGTGAGGGCGGCTTGCACCCTTCCCTCGCGCCGTATGCACCGAACACCATCGTGCAGGTGGCTTCCGGCAGATTCGGGGTACACTCGGAGTACTTGAGAAACGCGCGGATGGTGGAAATCAAGATAGGCCAGGGCGCAAAACCGGGAATCGGCGGGCATCTACCGGGTGAGAAAGTCACGGCCGAGGTGTCACGCACCCGCATGATACCGACGGGTACCGACGCCCTCTCACCGGCGCCGCATCACGACATATACTCTATCGAGGACTTGCGACAGCTCATCTACGCGTTGAAAGAGGCAACCAACTACGAGAAGCCAATATCGGTCAAGATCGCGGCCGTTCACAACGTCGCCGCCATCGCGAGCGGCATGGTCCGTGCAGGCGCGGACATCGTCGCCATAGACGGCCTCAGGGGAGCCACAGGGGCCGCGCCGAAGGCAATCCGTGATAACGTGGGAATACCGATCGAGCTTGCCCTGGCCGCAGTCGATACCCGCCTGCGGTCGGAAGGCATACGGAATCAGGCATCTGTTGTGGTCGCCGGCGGCATCCGCTCAAGCGGAGACGTAGCCAAGGCTATAGCCCTTGGAGCCGACGCAGTCTACATCGGCACGGCTGCCCTCATCGCCCTCGGCTGTCACGTGTGCCAGCAATGCCATACGGGGAAGTGTACCTGGGGCATCTGTACCAGTGACCCGGCGCTCACCAAGCGCATCAACCCGGACATCGGCGCTGAACGCCTGGTGAACCTGCTGCGTGGATGGAGCCTGGAGATTAAGGACATGCTCGGCGGCATGGGCGTCAACGCCATAGAGAGCCTCCGGGGCAACCGGCTGCATCTGCGGGCGGTGGGCCTGAACGAGTCCGAACTGGAAATGCTGGGCGTTAAGCCCGCCGGGAGTTGATGATGGCAGAGACTACGGCACTCAACAATGCGCCTGTGGAAATCGATGCACGGGGCACCACGTACAGGGAGTTGAACGCCCTGCTCACCGCTCACGTACAGCGCGGAGCCGAATCGATAGTCGTCAAGAATGTGAACGGCCAGCGTTACATCGGCACCAACCTCAACGCGGACGTGCGGGTAGAGCTATGGGGCACACCCGGAAACGACCTCGGAGCCTTCATGAACGGGCCTCGCATCGTCGTCCGTGGCAACGGCCAGGACGGCACCGGCAACACGATGAATGGCGGCGAGATAATCATCCACGGTCATGCAGGAGATGCGCTCGGCCTTGCAGCCCGCAGCGGAACGATACTCGTGCGCGATGGGGCGGGATACCGCGCCGGCATACACATGAAAGAGTACGGCGACAGACGACCTGTCGTCGTCATAGGCGGCACAGCCCAGGATTTCATGGGTGAATACATGGCTGGCGGAATCCTGGTCGTGTTAGGATTGGTCAAAGGTGGACCTGTTAAGACACGCGCGAGGTATGTCGGCACGGGCATGCACGGTGGCCGTATCTTTCTGCGCGGGACGGTCGAGAGCCACCAACTCGGAAAGGAAGTGGGCGTAGCAGCGCTGGACACAGAGGACATGCAGACGCTCGAGGACGCCGTCAGGCTCTATACGGCTCATTTCGGCGGGTCCGTTGAAGAGCTCCTCGACGGGGAGTTCGTGAAGCTCTTCCCCTTGTACCTCCGTCCATACGGTCGTCTCTACGCGCCTTAGCAGAAACGGTGGCAGCGTCGTTATCCGCACGTCTTGTCTTCGTGACAGCCGACCCATCGACTGACCCGTCTCTCCTCTCCCGTGTTCGCGCGCTCCCTCACCGGGTCGCCGATACCAGTGCCGAAGACTCGCTTCTCAGGATGGCTCTGCATCCCGCCCCGGCTGTCGTACTCGTGCGGGTCGTCGACACATCAGAGCTTCCCGGACTGCCACGACGTATCAAGGAGATAGTGAGCAGCCCCGTCCTGCTTCTGGTTGAGCCGGGCGAAATCGATGCCGCCGGCTCATTCACGGCCTGGGATGACTTCCTCGTTCTCCCTGCAACCGACACCGAACTCCAGGTGCGTGTCGCAAGACTTGTAAGCGTAAGTCCGGTCAGCGGCAATCAGATAGTCCGGGGCGACCTGGCAATCGACGTCGATAGCTGTGAGGTAAGCCTCGGAGGCCATCTTATCGAACTCACATACAAAGAATACGAACTGCTCAAGTTCCTCGCCGCCAATCCGGGCAGGGTGCACAATCGGGAGACACTGCTCGACCGCGTCTGGGGTTACGACTACTACGGGGGCGACCGCACAGTCGACGTGCATATCCGGCGCCTCCGCAGCAAGATAGAAGACGCTAACCATACCTACATCGACACAGTAAGAAATGTCGGGTACCGCTTCCGCAAGGATGGGACAGGCGCACCATAGCCGCCCGAAACCTCCATTTAACCTCGCCGTAACCTGCCGGAAACGTTCCACGAATATCGTGAGGGGTAACTCTGGACACGGAGGTACTCCATGGACGTCAACGCCGCGGACACCGCGTGGCTCATGGTCTCATCGGCCATGGTCATGCTGATGACCCCGGGAGTGGCACTGTTCTACGCCGGCATGGTGCGTCGGAAGAATGTCATATCCACAACAATGATGAGCTTCACAGCCCTTGGTATCGTTGGCGTGCTCTGGGTGCTGTACGGCTACACGCTCAGCTTCGGTCCGGACGTAGGCGGGATTATCGGAAGTCTCAGCTACATGTTCTTACAGGGGGTCGGGCAAGAGCCGTCGTCCATCTACGCAACGACCGTACCGCATCTCGCGTTTCTTTCCTTTCAGGGCATGTTCGCAATCATTACCGTGGCCCTCATCAGCGGAGCTGTGGTTGAACGCATCCGGTTCGGGGCACTGCTTCTCTTTTCGGTGGTATGGCTTACGTTCGTGTACTGCCCTGTCGCCCACTGGGTGTGGGGTGACGGCGGCTGGCTGCTCGAGCTGGGGGCACTCGATTTCGCGGGCGGCACGGTAGTGCACATATGTGCAGGATTCTCGGCGCTTGCCCTTGCCATCGTCTTGGGCCCGCGGAAAGGATACAGCGACGGCGAACCTATGGAGGCCCACAGCATCCCGATGGTCTTGCTGGGAGCAGGGATCCTGTGGTTCGGATGGTTCGGTTTCAACGCGAGCAGTGCACTAACCTCGGGCGGGCTGGCTGCCTCTGCGTTCGTCACCACCAATACGAGCGCGGCGGCGGCGGCGGTGACATGGATGTTGCTGTCGTGGTGGAACCGCCGCCCGAGTGCACTTGGCACAGCAACAGGGGCAGTCGCGGGTCTCGTCGCTATTACGCCGGCTGCGGGATTCGTCTCACCTCTGGCAGCAATACCGATAGGCATTGGCGTCTCATTTATTTGCTACAACTGTATCCGTCTACGCGTACGGATGAAGATTGACGAATCGCTCGACGTGTGGGCGGTCCACGGAATGGGAGGAACCTGGGGGGCGGTCGCTACCGGCATATTCGCCGACCCCGCCGTCGGAGGAGTAGCCGGCCTTCTCCATGGTAACACCGCGCAGGTCGGCATCCAGCTCGTCGGGGTGGCCGTGGTTGCAGCGTTCGCGTTCGCCGCGACCTACGCAATAGGCCGTCTCATCGCGATAGCACCCGGACTGCGGACAGAGAACCGCGATGAAATACTCGGGCTCGACCTGGCGCAACACGCCGAAAGGGCATACGGAGGTACTGTCGGGTGAAGAAGATTGAAGCGATTGTGCGGGAAGAACGTCTCACTGCGATCAAGAGTGCGTTGGAAGAAAAGGGATATTTCGGGATGACCGTGAGCTACGTCCAGGGACGTGGCAGGCAACGCGGCCTTCGACTACAACAGAGGTCGGGGGAATTCGAGGTCGACCTGATACCGAAGCTCAAGATAGAGCTGGTCGTGCTCGACGAAGACGCAACCACTGTCGTTCGAGCGCTGGTACAGAGCGCGCGGACCGGCGGCATCGGCGATGGTAAGATATTCGTCCTTCCGGTTGAGGACGCGGTGCGCATACGCACTGGAGAGGATGGAATGGACGCAGTATAATCTGCATGACACCACGGGCCGGGTGCGTTATTTATGGCTGAAGACAAAGGATACGAAACGATTATCGGACTGGAAGTACATGCTCAACTCCTCACGAACACCAAGATGTTCTGCGGTTGCTCCACCGAGTATCAGAACACACCTCCCAACACACATGTCTGTCCCGTCTGTCTCGGCATGCCGGGGTCGCTGCCCGTAGCAAACCGGTCGGCCATCGAGTGCGTCATGGCCACTGCGCTTGCGCTACACTGCGACATTCCTGAGCATACACGGTTCGACCGGAAGAACTACTTCTATCCAGACCTCATGAAGGGATATCAGATATCACAGTACGACGCCCCCATCGGCCGCAATGGCTGGGTAGACATCGAAGTTGGAGGTGTGCGCAAGCACATCGGCATCACCCGGGTACACCTGGAAGAAGATGTCGCCAAGTCATTTCACATGGGTTCGTACAGTCTCATCGACGTCAACCGGTCGGGCGTACCATTGATGGAGACCGTGAGTGAGCCCGACATACGGTCGCCGGAGGAAGCACGCGAGTACCTCGTGCGACTGCGAAGCCTGCTGCGCTACCTCGGGGTCTCGAGCGGCAACATGGAGGAAGGCAGCTTCCGCTGCGATGCCAACATCAGCGTGCGCAAGAGAGGCGCCCCCCAGTTTGGCGCCAAGGTTGAAGTCAAGAACATGAACAGCTTCCGCGGAGTGTACCGCGCCCTTCAATACGAACAGCAACGACAGGTACAAGTGCTTGAAGAAGGCGGCTCGCTGAGACAGGAGACGCGTGGGTGGATCGACGAAGAAGGCATCACGGTCGCCCAGCGAAGCAAGGAATACGCAGACGATTATCGCTATTTTCCGGAACCCGACCTGCCCCCGCTCGTGTTGTCGCAAAGCTGGGTGGAGGACGTCGACACGCGAATGCCCGAGCTGCCGGAAGCGCGCGTCGAGAGATACTTATCCACTTGCGGCTTGAGCCGCCAGGACGCGATGACGCTTGTCGACACCCGGTCGCTCGCGGATTTCTTCGACTCAACCGTTGCCCTGGCCGGTGAACCGAAGGGTCGCATCGTGTGCAACTGGCTCCTTGGCGACGTGAGCCGCCTCATCAACGCCGACGCTATCGAGATATGCGATTGTGCCGTAACACCTCAGGGGCTTCGGGAGTTACTCGACCTCATTGACCAGGGAAAAGTGAGCGGACCTGCATCAAAGACAGTACTCGATGAGATGTACCGCAGCGGCAAGTCGCCCGCCGTTATTGTCGAAGAGAAGAATCTCGGCCAGATAAGCGCATCTGACGAAGTCCTCGACGTTGTCCACCAGGTCATTGCCGACAACCCAAAAGCCGTGGATGACTTCAGGCAGGGCAAGTCGCAGGCCATCACATTCCTCACGGGACAGGTGATGCGCATGACCCGCGGCAGGGCAAACCCTGCTGTCACCCGTGAACTCCTTGAGAAAGAGCTCGGCGTCTGAGTGCCTCCACTTATCCGGTAAGCTCCATTTTCACATCCCGGCAACCGCGCCGAAATAATCCCGAAACATCCAGGGGCGACAATATGTCGCAAATGACTACATGGCCTGCGTACCAGGCCAGGAATTGCGCAAGGAGGGAAAATGGCCAAGAGAACCAAAGACGAAGCCAAGGAATACGTGCTCAAGACAGCAAAGGAGCATGATGTCAAGTTCATCCGACTCTGGTTCACCGACATCCTGGGCTTTCTGAAGAGCTTCGCCATAACGATCGAAGAACTCGAGGGAGCGCTGGAAGAAGGGATGGGATTCGACGGCTCATCCATCGAGGGCTTTGCCCGTATCGACGAGAGCGACATGATGGCAATGCCGGACCCGGAGACGTTCAAGCTGCTGCCATGGAGGCCGCGCGAGCACCACGCGGTTGCGAGGATGTTCTGTGACGTCATCCGGCCAGAAGGGGACCCGTTCGAGGGCGACCCGAGATACATACTGAAGCGAAACCTTAAGCGGGCGGCCGATCTCGGATACACCTTCTACGTCGGGCCCGAGCTGGAGTACTTCTATTTCAAGGATAAACATGGCACCGAGGGACTGGATGATGGCGGGTATTTCGACATGACTCCGCTGGACCTTGCCACCGACCTGCGCCGTGAGACGGTTCTCACGCTGGAAGAGATGGGTATCGGCGTCGAGTACTCACACCACGAGGTCGCCGGCAGCCAGCACGAAATCGACATGCGCTACACCGACGCGCTCACGATGGCTGACAGCGTCATGACATACCGTTTGGTCGTGAAAGAAATCGCACTGCAGCACGGCGTACATGCAACCTTCATGCCGAAACCCGTGTTCGGCATCAACGGCAGCGGCATGCACACGCATCAGTCTCTCTTCACGAAGGACGGTCACAATGCCTTTTTCGACGCGAACGGCCAGTACAGCCTTTCGAGCGTCGCAAGATCATACATCGCCGGTATCCTGCGGCACGCACCCGAGTTCACTGCGGTCACCAACCAGTGGATCAATTCCTACAAGCGACTGGTGCCGGGATACGAAGCGCCGGTATATCTCTCATGGGCCCGGCGCAACAGGGCGGACCTTGTCAGGGTGCCCGGTTACAAGCCAGGCAAGGAGGCGTCCACGCGGATCGAACTCCGGTCGCCTGACCCTGCCTGCAACCCCTACCTCGCCTTCTCCGTGATGCTCGCTGCCGGTCTCGAAGGCATAGAGAAGGGTTATGAGTGCCCCGAGCCGGTCGAAGAGAACGTCTACGTCATGGGCCTGGAAGAGCGCGAGAGGCGCGGCATCAAGACACTTCCTGCGAGCTTGTACGAGGCCGTCCTGCTCACCGCGCAGAGTGAGGTCGTGAGGAAGGCACTGGGCGAGCACGTTTTCAACGCATTCATCGCCAACAAGAAGCTCGAGTGGGATGATTACCGCGCCCAGATTACTGACTACGAACTGAAGCGATACCTGCCCGTGCTGTAATGTGTAACCTGCTACAATAGCGTGAACGGCCCCGGCAACGGGGCCATATCGCGAGAGTAGGTGTAATGCGACGAATCAGCGGCCCGGGCAGATGCGAAGCAGCGTCTGTCCGGGTTGCGCTTGCCCAGGTAAACAGTACCGTCGGTGATCTCGACGGCAACACCGCCCGTATCATCGATTGCATCCGCCGTGCCGACAGCCATGGTGCCGACCTCGTAGTTTTTCCTGAGATGGCCATTTGTGGCTATCCGCCTGAAGACCTTCTGCTCCGCCCGCGTTTCATCAATCAGAACCTCTCCGCATTGCGAAACATCGCGAAGAATACACACGGGCCAGTGGTATGCGTCGGCTTCGTCGACAGCGATACCGATGTCTTCAACGCAGCAGCGGTGATTCACGATGGCCACATCATCGGCACCTACCACAAGGTTTTCCTGCCGAACTATGGCGTTTTCGACGAGAACAGGTACTTTCGCGCCGGGCGCGAGTGCCAGGTATACAACGTGGCCGGAATTGGAATCGGCGTCACTATCTGCGAAGACATCTGGTATGAAGGCGGTCCTGCGAGCGTCCAGGCCGCCAGCGGCGCGGAGATCATCCTTAACCTCAGTGCATCGCCCTACCACTTCGGAAAGGGCGACAGCCGCCGGCAGATGATGGCAACCCGCGCCAGGGACAACGTGTGTGTCTTTGCCATGTGCAATCTCGTCGGCGGCCAGGACGAGCTTGTATTCGATGGCAGCAGCCTCGTCGTTGACGAGCGCGGTACGGTCCTTGCGCGCGGCAAGGCATTCGAAGAAGACATCGTATACGCCGACGTGCAGATAGAATCTGTCTTCCGCGCGCGATTGCACGATCCGCGGTGGCGAAAAACCGGCTCGTTCCTCCCGACCCAGTCGCTTACTCCAACTGCGATACACGTCACACAAGAACTCATCGCGCGTCACCGTGAACCGTTGCCGCCGTGCCAGGATGTGCGCATGGAGAAGGCCGAGGAGGTCTACAAGGCGCTCGTTCTAGGAACTGCCGACTACGTACGCAAGAACGGCTTCGATAAGGTTGTCATCGGCATCTCGGGCGGCATCGACTCATCTCTTGTCGCTAGTATCGCCTGCGACGCGCTCTCACCGGAGAACGTGAGAGGCGCCTGCATGATGTCGCGGTACACCGCCCAGACGAGCATCGATGATGCGTGTAGTATCGCCTCGAACTTCGGATTCGAAATGCATCACATACCCATCGAGCCTGCCTACTCCAGCTTCCTCGACATGCTTTCGGAGTCGTTCGAGGGCTGTGCGCCGGATTCGACGGAGGAGAACATCCAGGCGCGCATTCGCGGGATTATTCTCATGGCGCTTTCGAATAAGTTCAAGTGGCTCGTGCTCACGACGGGCAACAAGAGCGAGATGGCCACAGGATATACGACGTTGTATGGCGACATGGCGGGCGGCTTTGCCGTGCTGAAGGACGTGCCAAAGACGCTCGTGTACGAACTGGCACGGTACCGCAACCAGGTGGCCGGACGCGACCTTATTCCGCAGTCGATAATTGACCGTCCACCCTCCGCCGAGCTACGTTATGGTCAGAAGGACGTCGACAGCCTGCCCCCGTACGAGATACTCGATCCTGTACTCAGGGCATATGTGGAAGACGACCACAGTATCGCCCAGATTGTCGCGCTGGGTTACGACCAGGAGCTGGTGGAGAAGACGGCTGCGCTCGTCGATCACAGCGAGTACAAGCGTCGCCAGGCCCCTCCCGGAGTCAAGATTACTACGCGGGCGTTCGGCAGAGACCGGCGCCTTCCGATAACAAACAGATTTCGCGGCTAGATGCATACGCTAACGCGGCCGTCTGTCGCGCAGGAGCAGGGAATGAACGAGAAAGCGTATCTGGTGCTCGAGGACGGAACCGTGTTTGAGGGAACCGGTTTCGGAGCGTGCACAACGACTACCGGCGAGGTGGTCTTCGACACGAGCATGACCGGTTACCAGGAGATGCTTACCGATCCATCGTTCGCCGGTCAGCTTCTCACGCTCACGTACCCGCTGGTAGGTAATTACGGTATCAACGAACTCGATGGCGAATCGGCGCGGGTGCAGGTGCGAGGACTTGTAGTCCGGGAGCATTGCACTACTCCGAGCCATTATCAGTCGAGGCAGACGCTCCACGAATACCTGTCGGACGCGGGCATCCCCGGCATCGCCGACATCGATACAAGAGCGGTCACACGCCGCCTGAGGTCAACGGGAGTGATGATGGGTGTGCTGACACGGGAAATGGCACCGGAACAGGCACTCGAGGCACTACGAAGCGCCCCTGACTACGAGAGTGAGCAGCTGGCCCAGTCAGTTTCGACCTCTGCAGCATACAAATGCTCCACAGTCGCACAGGACCCCACGCTTCACGTTGCACTGTTTGACTGCGGCGTGAAACGCAGCATCATACGATTCCTCAATGCCAATGGATGCGACGTCACTGTGCTCCCTCTCACGACTTCCTGCGACGAGATAGCGGAACTGAAACCCAACGGGGTGCTGCTCTCGCCCGGTCCGGGCGATCCCGCTCATCTAGGCACAATGGAGGATACACTCAAGTGTCTACTCGGAACGGTGCCCATCATGGCCATCTGTCTCGGTCACCAGTCGGTAGCCCGTGCCCTCGGCGCCAGGACCTTCAAACTGAAGTTCGGCCATCACGGGGGCAATCATCCGGTGAAGGACATCGAGACCGGCAAGGTGACCATCACAACGCAAAACCACGGCTACGCGGTCGACGATTCCACGTTGCCGGCGGGCCTTGAGGTAAGCCAGTTCAATCTGAACGATGGAACGGTTGAGGGACTCAGTCACCGCGACTACCCGCTGCTCTCGATCCAATACCACGCGGAAGGCAGTCCTGGTCCACAGGACAGCAACTATCTGTTTGAGCGTTTCGTAACCATGATGCGCGCGTGAAGACTGTTTTGATTGACAGCTTTGCAGCGCAGCGATAAGGTAAACCGACGAATGATACAGGACAAGTGTGCTGTATTCGGACTGATGGCCCCGTCTCAGGACGTGGCACGCCTGATTTTCTTTGGCCTTTTCGCACTGCAGCACCGCGGCCAGGAGAGCAGCGGCATCGTCGTGACCGACGGTACGAAGCTGAAGCGCTACGCGGATACCGGTCTTGTCTCCCAGGTTTTCGACGAAGAGACTCTTTCCACGCTTCAGGGATTCGCCGGCATAGGCCACAACCGCTACTCGACCAGCGGCTCCAGCACCATCGCGAACGCACAGCCCATCGTCGTCGAGGGCAGTGCCGGCGCCCTTGCTCTCGCGCATAACGGAAACATTGTGAATGCGCCGGAACTGCGACAGGAACTCATCGAGCGGGGATTTGCATTCACCGCCACATGCGATTCCGAAGTAATCGCGAACCTGATTCTTGCGTCACCGGGTCATACGTGGACGGAGCGTGTCGCATCCGCCTGCAGGCGCCTCATCGGCGCGTACTCCCTGACCCTTCTCACACGGGATGAGTTGATAGCCGTGCGCGATCCGCTGGGCGTGCGCCCGCTCTGTCTCGGGCGCATCTGCGATGCACCGGTAATCGCCTCGGAGTCATGCGGCCTCGATCACATAGGGGCAACATTTCGACGCGATATACGCCCCGGCGAGATACTCACCATCACGCGGGCAGGTTCGGAAAGCAGCACGATTATCAGCCATGACCGCCGCGCCTTCTGTGTTTTCGAGTACATCTATCTTGCGCGTGCCGACAGCATAATCGACAATCAGCTCACGTACGAGACCCGTCAGCGGATGGGCGCCACCTTGTGGCACGAGTACCCGGTCGATGCCGACCTGGTGGTAAGCGTCCCCGATTCGGCGACTCCGGCCGCCATAGGGTTTGCGTCGGCGTCCGGCATCCCGTTCGTCGAGGGTCTGCTGAAGAATCGTTATGTCGGGCGGACATTCATTTCTCCCGATCAGCGATTGCGTGACCTCGGTGTCCAGCTCAAATTCAATCCGGTTACCGATTTGATAGCGGGCAAGCGACTCGTCGTCGTGGACGACAGCATCGTGCGCGGCACGACTACGCCACACGTGGTGGGCCTGCTGAGGCGTGCCGGAGCGAAGGAAATCCACCTGCGCATCTGCGCGCCACCCATCCGGTATCCTTGCTTTCTCGGCGTCGACATGGCGACCCAGGAGGAGCTTATCGCCGCGCGGAATACCGTCGACGAAATACGCGAGTATGTGAATGCCGATTCGCTTGGCTACATGAGTCTCGGCGGGTTGCTCGGGTCCGTCGAACGACCCCGCGAACAACTATGCATGGCGTGCTTCACCGGAGAATACCCGGTGCCGGTCCAGATGGGTCTCGGCAAGTTCGCCCTTGAGACAGCAGTATGAGAACCAATCCACCCCGCATCGGAGTGCTCGCACTACAAGGCTCATTCGCCGAGCACGTGGCATCCCTCAGAAGAGCCGGCGCTGAGGCCTTCGAATTGCGCATGCCTGAGCAACTCGAGGGATTAGAAGGGATCGTCATCCCCGGGGGCGAGAGCACGACAATCCTCAAGCTGATGGATCTGTACGGACTCCGCAAGCCCCTGCGGCACCGGATTGGCGCCGGGCTGCCTGTGCTGGGAACCTGTGCCGGCGCCGTTTGTCTCTCGATGCATATTTCAAGTCACGCTATGCATCCACTCGGACTGATCGACATCGTTGTCGAGCGCAACGCGTTCGGGCGGCAGGTCGAAAGCTTCGAGGAAGACCTGCAAATCGATACCCTTGAGGGACCGCCATTTCGCGGTGTATTCATCCGGGCGCCGATCATCAACTCATGTGGTCCGAATGCGCGTGTGCTGGCGCGACTCGCCAACGGCACGATCGTTGCCTGCGCCCAGGACAATGTACTGGTGACCAGCTTCCATCCGGAGTTCGTCAATGACTTACGCTTACACCGGTACTTCAAAACCATGGTCGACTCGAGGCGGAGTAAGGAAGCGACAGACGCGCAGATGCGGGCCTCCAGAGGCAGGTGACAGCGGCGCGTTTCACGGAGAAGGCAATCGATGCAGATGATTGATAGAGATACGGAGCGCAAGACCATCGCCATCCTGAAAGTGCTCTCGGAGAGCTCGGAACCGCAGGGGTCGATTGCCATATCTCGCGCGCTTGAACGGCATGGTGTCTTCCTCAGCGAGCGAGCTGTCCGCTATCACCTGCGCATGACGGATGAACGCGGCTACACAGAGCCGCAGGGCCGCGACGGCAGGGTGATAACATCAGCCGGACTTGACGAGTTGCGGCTCGCACTTGCACCGGAACAGGTCGGCTTCATAATCGAGAAACTCCAGCTCCTCGCGTTTAATACGACCTTCGATCCGGTGCGTCGCACCGGCCTGGTTCCCATCAACACATCGCTGTTTTCTCAGGACCAGTTCTCCGACGCCCTCGACGTCATGCGTCCTGCCTTCGAGAGCGGATTCTGCGCCAGCAGTCTTGTCTCCGTGATGCATGAAGGCGAACGCATCGGCTCACGAGTTGTGCCAAAGGGCCATATCGGACTTGCAACCGTATGTGGTGTTGTAGTCAACGGAGTCCTTCTCAAGTCGTCCGTCCCCATCGAGTCCAGGTTCGGCGGTGTGCTCGAAGTGCGCGACCGGAAGCCGCGACGATTTGTTGCCATCATTAAGTATGACGGCACGTCGCTCGATCCGTCCGAACAGTACATACGCGCGCGCATGACAAGCGTCGGACAGGCCTCGTCAACAGGGTCGGGTCGCATCCTCGCCAATTTCAGGGAGATACTTGCCCCATCCCGCACCGTCGTCGAGCAGCGCATTGAACAGCTCAAGGCAGCGGGAATGACGGCTGTCTACATTCTCGGCAACACGAGCGAGCCTGTGTGCCAGATAGAGGTCGGACTGAACCGCGTCGGCATGGTGCTCCTCGGCGGGCTGAATCCTGTGGCCGCGGCAGCGGAGGCCGGCATCCAGGTCGACAATACCGCAGAGAGCGGCCTCATAGAGTACGAGCGTCTTGTAGACGTGGCAACGCTCTAGAAACCGCATCCGCAGAACCAGGGTATACGCACCCCCTTTCAGGCCGGAGTGTTCGCATCCACTGAAGCCCGGGTATCGCGTTTCGACCGGATTCAGCTAGATTCGCCGAACTGATGCGGGGTGAATGTCGCCGAAGACTGATGCAGAAACGGTCTACATCCTCCGGGCGTACTCGACAGCGTTGCGGAATATGTCGAATCCGCCTCCGGGTGCATCTGCGTCAGCGTCTGTCCTGGTCCACGACGGGTGCTGTGACGCACGTACAAATCTCTCGGGATGGGGCATGAGACCGAGTATCCGTCCAGTTTCATCGGTGAGCCCGGCAATGTCACCGTATGACCCGTTGGGATTCTCAGGGTACGCAGGTGTGCCGCCTTCGGCACTCGTGTAACACAGCGCCGGAATGATGCTGGACTCCACGCCTTCAGGTACGAAAAGGCGCCCCTCGCCGTGTGCAACTGCGAGGTCGAGTCGATCCATTCCGCGCGTGAATATACACGGCGCGCCATCCACTACCTTAGTGGGGACCCAGCGGCACTCGAACCTCCCCGACACGTTCGGCAGAAGGCTCACCATCTGCGACTGCCCGGGGACCGGAAGAAGGCCGGCACGAATAAGTACCTGAAAACCGTTGCAGATGCCTATGATAAGTCCGCCCTTTTCGATGAACGAGAGCAACTGGTCGCGAAGACGGAGCTCAAGCTCGTTGGCGAACACCTTGCCTGCACCCAGGTCGTCTCCGTAAGTGAACCCGCCGGGAATGGCCAGTATCTGGTATTCGGAAATGGCTCCCGTGTCCTCTGCGACCTTCGACACATGCATCGCAGTGGTAGACGCGCCTGCCAGGCGAAACGCAAAGTCGGTCTCAAGGTCGCAATTGGTGCCGGGGCCCCTCAATATCAACACGCGCGGAGTATTCATGACGTAATCACCAGTCCATCGGGCCTTGCCACGCCCGGCCAATCTCGACAAGCGAAGAATCCACAATAGTCGTGCCGCTCAGACCGACGACCATTAGTCGGTCGGTCGACTCGACACGGCCGATGTGAGCGCACGGCAGCCCGCGGAGTCGCTTCTCAAATTCGTCGCGGTCCTCCGGCGAAATCTCCACGAGAAACCTGCTGTTGGATTCCGAGAACAGCACAACATCGTCGCGCGTCACTTCTTCGCCCAGTGGTACGGTGCGCAGGTCGATGCTGGCGCCAAGCCTGCCGGCGAACGCCATCTCGGCCGCAGCCACACCCAGACCTCCTTCGCTCAGATCATGGCACGCCGCGACAAGGTCTTCGCGTACGGCAACGGATAGCGCGTCCATCACATCCCTGGAGTCCTCTATTCGCACCTGTGGCACGACAGCGCCCGTAGCTCCACTCAGGGCTGCATACTCCGAACCCCCAAGTTCGGGATAGGTCGCTCCCACTACATAAAGCAGGTTGCCGGGCTTCTTCAGGTCCATCGAAACAGCTCGACCGGTGTCAGGCATCACACCGATCGCCGATATGAGTAACGTATGAGGTATGGAAATCGTCTCCCCGCCGATCTCAGCGTAGTTGTTGAGACTATCCTTGCCGGAGATGAAGGGGACGCCGAATGCGAGCGACATGTCATGGCAGGCACGACATGCCTGGACGAGCGCCCACAGCTGTGCTGGATCACTCACATCACCCCAGCAGAAATTGTCGAGCAAGGCGACCCGTTCGAGATCACCACCCACAGCGATTATCTGGCGCAGCGCCTCATCGATAGCAGATGCCGCCATCCAGTAGGGGTCGAAATCGCCGTACCTCGTATTGATGCCATTGGACACGACCAGACCGCGGTCACTACCCGGTATCGGCCTCAGCACAGCAGCGTCTCCCGGACCGTCAGCCTTGGCACCGACCAGCGGCTTCAACACGCTGCCACCCTGTACCTCATGGTCGTACTGTCGAATGACCCATTCCTTGCTGCAGACGTTCAGCGAGGACAGAATACCAAGCAGGGCTTCGCCCGCTGCAGGTGCTTCAACCGGATCCTGTCCGTCACCGGCCACGGAAGGCGCGTGTGCCTTCAAGTCGAGCTGGGGTCGACCATCATGCAGGAATTCCATCTCCAGGTCGGCGACAAGCGTCCCGTCGTATAGCAACTCGAGTCGATGGGTGTCCGTGAATTCACCGATGTCCGTTGCCTCGACGCCTTCGCTCTCACATATCGCACACAGCTCGGCGATATGCTCAGGTGGAACCGCAAGTATCATCCGTTCCTGCGATTCGGATATCCATATCTCGTCATAGGAAAGGCCGGCATACTTCAGCGGTACCCGGTCGAGATGGACGCGTACGCCCGTATCTGCGCCCATTTCTCCCACAGCCGAGGAGAGTCCACCGCCACCGCAGTCGGTGATGCGTCTGTACAGTCCCCTGTCCCTCGCCTGCATGAGGGCATCAATTGTGCGTTTCTCCACGATGGGGTTTCCTATCTGCACGGCACTCCGTGAGCTTGCGACCGATTGCTCGTCGAGCTTCTCAGAGGCGAAGGTCACCCCGTGTATGCCGTCGCGCCCTGTACGGCCGCCAATGAGCATTACATGGTCCCCGGTTTGCTGCTTTCCCAGTTTGGCGCCTGACACGGGCATGACCCCAGCGGTCCCGCAGAATACCAGCGGATTGGCAAGATAGCGGTCGTCAAAGCGCAAGGTTCCGTTCAGGGTCGGAATGCCCAGACGGTTCCCGTAATCTGCTACGCCGGCTCGCACACCTTTAAGAACCCTGCGCGGATGAAGAACGCCGGCGGGCAGCCGGTCATATGACAGGTCGGGCGGCCCGAAACAGAACACGTCCGTATTGAGCACGGGTCGCGCTCCGAGTCCGGTACCGAGTACGTCGCGCACAACCCCACCAAGACCGGTAGCCGCACCACCATACGGCTCAACAGCAGACGGATGGTTATGCGTCTCTACCTTGAAACAGACTGCGTTTTCGCCGTCGAAATCGATGACCCCTGCGTTGTCCTCGAAAACCGAAAGGCACCACTCTTTGTTGAGTGTATTCGTGGCTTTGATAATCGTGTTTCGGAGCAGGTTGTCTATGACCTCACCATCGACATCGATGCGAGCCTTGAATGTCTTATGGACACAATGCTCGGACCAGCTTTGTGCGATTGTTTCTATCTCAACATCCGTCGGGTCGCGCCCGACTCTCTCAAAATGCTGTCGGATTGCCGCCAACTCGACAGCATTAAACCCGAAGCGTGATGCAAGGGACACAGCTTCGTCGTCGGACACTGAGCGCAGCGGCACAGTCAGCACGTCCAGCTCATAACGTGGCTCATGGTAGAACGGTTCTTCCCCTTCCTCGACCACGTGTTGAACGATAGGATTGAGCAGAAGCCGGTTCGTAATCAGCTCGAGGTCACCAGGGGTGGCGCTTCCATACAGTACGTACCGGATACCTGTTCGAGCCTTCTTCACTCCCTCGACGCCAAGATCGCGTATACCCTTCATAACGGTATCGGCGAGTGAATCGGACACACCCCTGTTGTATGCTATCTCGAAGGCTGCCAGCGCCCCCTCGTGCTCGCGCACATGACTGCCGTCGTGAGTCCATACCTGTGCAATCGCATCGGACAGCAGCCTAGTGCAGATGAGATCGAGTTGCTCGTCCGGCAGCGATGCGTCAAGGTAATAGACATCGACCACATGCACGTAATCGATGGATGCGATGCCAAGGTCGCGGATGCCAGCAACTGTGGCATCCTCACGCGGATCGATTAGCGCCGGCCGGAACCCAACCTCAATGCGATGACTCACGATTCACCTGCTGAGAGCACGCTCCACCCCTGGCCGGACGTCCGCCCCAGGGCCTCGGAAGCAAGACACGGCAACACCTCTACCGCCGTGCCCCGAAGTACGATATCACACATATCAGTAACCTCCGTGTCGGTGGGACCGATCTCAATAAGCATTCCGCCGCGGGCCTTGACGCGCCGTGGGAATCCAGCGGCAGGATAGACATATGCCGACGTTCCGACCAGTAGAAGAGTATCGGCCTTTTCAACCTCGGAGATGCACACATCGGCAGTGTCGTGAGGTATCGGTTCGCCGAATATCACGATATCGCTTTTGAGCACTTCTCCACAGGTGTCGCAGCGCGGAGGGAGGACATCGACCGGTATATCGGCCCTGTCCCGGCGTGTGCCACAATGCAGACAGCGTATCAACTCATAGCTGCCGTGTATCTCCGCGAGCCGGGTCGAGCCAGCCTTACGGTGCAATGCGTCGATGTTCTGAGTGATCGTGAACTTCACGACGCCATTCTTCTCGAGATCGGCCAGCGCATAGTATCCGGCATGAGGCTTCGCGTCTATCAATGCCTTATGTAGCTCCGCATTTGGACCGCGCGGATTGAGGAGGTCTTTCCAGTACGTAACAGGATCATCACGGAACCTGTCGAAATCGTCGAGAGGAGGCTCACCGAACTCGGTCCAGATGCCGCCCGGCCCCCGGAATGGTCTGATGCCACTATCCACCGACATGCCCGCACCGGTGACGCACACTACGTAGCGTCTGGTAGTCAAAGCGTGTGCGGCTTGCTCCACACTACCTTCCATACGGCACCTCGACGACAGAGAATGAACCATCCACAGTGAGGGACGAAGTGAACAGGTTCCAGAGCATAGCCAATCCGAAGCTGATTCTACCACAGGCCGACGCACCCGGGCAGAACCACCAATTACATGCAGGGAAGCGGTATGCTCTATTGGTGAAGAAGGTATTTCGGAAATTCCGCTCCGACGGTGGTCATGAGTCTACCGAGGCCGGCGCACATCTGATATGTCCGCAATCTACAGTCCGGGCACATACTCATCAAAAGATATGCCTCGCGACGCGAGAAGCCGTAGTCTTCCTCAAGCCAGAGAATGAGATCGCGCACAGCCTGCTTGAATGCCTCATCCATAGGCCTGTAACAGAATACTGAAATCAAGGCATCACCATTCTCCACGCGCACGTTACGCAGGCGCTTGCCCTTAATGACATCACACGACAGCGTCACCGTCCCTGCGACCTCGTCCGCGACACCGCACAATTCACCGTCGCCCTGCGACGCGTGAAGGTCTCCCACAAACAGCAGCCCACCGTCATTCAGCACCTGTAGATACACCTTAGCTCCCGGCGCAATGGCGCAGCAGTCGAGATTCCCGCCGGATGCCATTACACTACCCACACTAGTAGGGAGCGTGGACAGGACCTCATACCCGGGAGCAGTTGCCATCGTGCCAATGAACGGCTGCATCGGCCAGTGATGAACACGTCCCTGGTACTCCCAGGAGGCGCGGCCATCCCGGTGTTCGATAACGCCCGTGTACATCTGGTCGGTCTCCTCCCAACCACGCATACCTGCAAAATGGTGAGCGCGCGGGACGGTAGCTACGGAGCCGATTGTAAGATCTTCGATAGCCAGCACCGACACGACAAGCGTATCGCCCTTCTCGACGCCCTCCACATACACCGGTCCGCACACCGGGTTATACCAATAGGGCATCTGCTCAACGTACTTCCCCATATCCCGGGGCTGAAGCAGAGACGGGTCTTCACGCAATATGCCATTGTACGCGTCGTTCACTTGAGCTTGGAACGCCTCTCCGTGTTTCACCGTAATAACAGGAGGCGTGCGCGAACTGAACACGTAGTTCTCCGGACGACCGTAGTTCTGCGAGAGAGAAATGCGTTTCATGGCTGGATTCTGCCTCATACGCCTCACGATGACAACCGGGTGTTTTTGAGACTCTGAGGCACTCTGGTACACTCGGCAAACAATGCAGTGCTGCCTCTGGACCAGGATGTTTGCCGCGGGTGTGTACGATCGCCGCATCACGCATGCCGCCCGGGTGCTCGCCGACGGCGGCATCGTCGCTTTCCCCACGGATACGGTCTATGGGCTTGGTGTCGATATATTCAACGCGGATGCGGTCGAGCGTCTTCGCGAGGTCAAGGGACGGCAGGAGACAGCACCGTTCCCCGTCCTGCTCGCAGGCATCGAGCAGCTTGAGGCTGTTGTTGAGCCCGTCCCATCCGAAGTAGACGCACTCACAGAACGGTTCTGGCCCGGAGCGTTGACTCTCGTTCTTCCTACTTCGATGGCCCTGCCGCAGGCGCTTCTCAAAGACGGTGCAGTCGGCGTACGCCTGCCCGACGACCGGATATGCCGGCGACTCATATTCAAGCTCGGCCGACCCATCACCGGCACGAGCGCGAATCTGAGCGGCCAACCACCGGCGATGACTGCCGACGAGGTACGACATGCCTTCGGCGACAAGGTGGACTACGTCCTTGATGCCGGCCGTGCACAGGGAGGAACCCCCTCAACGGTCTTGAGTCTCGGCCCGGGAGAGGCGCGAGTTCTGAGAGAAGGAGCGATTCCGGCCGATGTCGTACTTGAAGGCCTGGAGGCTGCTCGCGCGGTACCCTGACAGGCCCACGCCACCCCGTTGTTCCTCTACTCAGCCCGCGGGGCTCCGTCCTTTCAGCAATTCCCTCAGGTCCTCAGGATTATCGACAGGCTGCGAGCACATGCTTCCGCTGCAGACATACGCTGCCTGATGTCCATGGACGGGCACAGCATCGCGTGCGGCGGGAACCAGGGCACCCACCTGGCTCGCGGATTGGTCGGCGGGAACGACAACAAGAATGGTACCCGGCGTGTACGTCTCATCGATCGTCCGTATGAGTTCCCGTGTGTCCCGGTCCTCCCTGTCGCCAACGACAATGGACACATAACAATCAGAGCGCCGCATCATGTAGGCCGAAAGAAGCTGAGGAAACTGACCGGGCGACGACCCTACCAGAGAAGAGAGAGCCGAAAACAGTCTATCGGCGTGTTCGATCATTGCTGCATCGTCGGTCAGACGTCCGATGCGCACAAGAACGGAAGCAGCGATCGAATTGCCCGACGGCATCGCGCCGTCGAAGTACGGTTTTGTACGGACAACCATTGCCTTCGCGTCGCGCCCCGTCTGAAAGAACGCCCCGTTTTCATCATCCCAGAAGAGTTCAACCATCTGAGATGTCAATGCCATGGCTTCACGCAGATACTTCGGCTCCTGTGTGGCCTGAAACAGATCCAGGAGCCCATCGGCCATGAAGGCATAGTCCTCGAGGAAGCCCGGGACTGCCGCACCGTCTCCACGAAGCGCGTGGTATAACCTGCCACTGTCGTCGCGCATCATCGTGAGCACGAATTCTGCGCAGCGTACGGCAGCTTCGACGTAGCTTTGTTCGCCTAACGCACGCCCCGCACGAGCCAGCGCCTGAACCGCAAGACCGTTCCAGTCGGCCACTATCTTGTCATCCATGCCGGGACGCACACGCCCTTCCCGACCTTTGCCAAGTTTTGTCAGCGCGCTGCGGACCAGCGAACCGACCGGCTGGCCGTCGACGGACAGATTCTGCAGCCTGTCAGGTCTCGCCGTCAGGCGCAGAACCAGTTGCCCGCCACGGTCTGCTTCGCTCAACGCCTCAAGTGAATCATCCTCTCCCATTATTCCGCCGGCCACAAGTAGCCCTTTAAGCTCATCGCGGGATAGAAGCGACTCCATGTCGTTGACGGTCCACGTATAGAACTTCCCCTCCTCACCTTCAGAATCAGCGTCTTCGGACGACCGTATGCCACCGCCATCAGACTGCAGTGTTTCCATCACATATCGCAGGACTTCACGCGCGGTGGCAGCGTAGAATCCGTCACCAGTAGCGCTGTACGCATCCACATACACAGTCGTCAGCAAAGCCTGGTCGTAGAGCATCTTCTCGAAATGCGGTATGTTCCAGCCGACATCGACCGAGTAACGGTGGAAGCCGGCGCCAACGTGATCATAGATGCCGCCGAGGCGCATCGCATCCAGCGTAGCAGTGACCATATCCAGTGACGCGCGATCGCCGCTCGCCCACCAGTGATGGAGCAGCAACATGAGCCGCGATGGTACGGGGAACTTGGGCGCGTTGCCGAACCCACCATTGACAACGTCGAACTGCCCACCAAGCTGTGCCACAGCCGCGTGGACGATGTCATTCGACAGCGGCGCGCCTCTCTGAGAGCTAAAGACCGACTCAGTGACACTGATTATCCGGTTCGCCGATTCCAGAAGCTCGTCTTTGCGATCCCGCCAGAACGCGCTCACATGCGGCAGGAGGTCAAGAAGGCCCACCTGTCCACCCCTCGACTCACGAGGGATATAGGTGGCAATGTAGAAGGGCCGTCCGTCCGGCGTCATAATAACCGTGAGCGGCCATCCAGCCTGGCCAACCACAACCTGGGCCATGGCCATGTATGCCGAGTCGATATCGGGACGTTCCTCCCGGTCGACCTTGACGGCGACAAATGAGTCGTTGAGAAGCCCCGCCACTTTCCTGTCGGAAAAGGACTCTTCTTCCATCACATGACACCAGTGGCAGGAAGAATAGCCAATTGAAAGAAAGACGGGCTTACCCTCCTCGGCCGCCCTGGCGAACGCCTCATCGGACCAGGGATACCAGTCGACCGGATTATCAGCGTGCTGGAGGAGATACGGGCTCCGCTCATGCCGAAGTCGGTTCATTCCACACCTCCACTACCCGCCCAGGAGACACATCGCGTGATCCCGGCGGACGCCAAAGTGTAGGCTGCCTAGTGACATCTCAACAAATCCAATTCCGCAGGGACATGCGTTCACACGAGTACCTGCTTCACTGGGCTATAATGCCCAGGTGGCTCAAGCGCCAGCTTCAGGTACAAGCAAACGAGCCGTTCTCCTCGTGACCTGCGCCGCCGCGTTCCTCTTCCCTTTCATGGGCTCCTCCGTAAACGTCGCGTTGCCGCGGATCGGGGAGGCCTTGTCCATGAACACGGTGGAACTCGCCTGGGTAGCCACCGCATTTCTCTTGACTTCGGCGGTGTTGCTGGTCCCCATGGGTCGACTCGCGGACATGCGCGGTCGGAAGTCGGTGCTCGTAACCGGCGTGGGAATCTATGTAGTAGGCTCGATTGTCGCGGCCCTCGCGTGGACCGGTCCGGTGCTTATCGTCGCCCGTGCCATTCAGGGCAGCGGCGGCGCCATGCTTGCCGCCACATCGGTCGCCATCCTCAGCAACACGTTCGGTCCCGGCGAGCGCGGCAAAGCACTCGGAGTCCAAGCGGGATCGCTCTACTCCGGCCTTTCCCTCGGTCCGGCTATCGGCGGAATGCTGACGCAGGCGTTTGGCTGGCGTGCAGTGTTTTATGTCAACATACCCCTCGGCCTTGCTCTTTTTTTCGCGGCACGACTCTTCCTTCCTCATCAAGAGCCGTCGTCGGCCGGAGTGCGCTTCGATCTGAAAGGGCTGGGTGCCTACACGGCCTTCTTGGTCGGTGTGATGTACGGTGTGACGCTTCTACCCGACTCCATAGGCTACATCTCCATAGCAGTCGGTCTCACGGCACTCGCAATACTGATCCACGTCGAGCGAGGGCAGCCTGTTCCGCTTGTCGACGTCCGTCTCTTCCGCTACAACGTCACGTTCGCCCTCTCCAATGCGGCAGCACTATTGAACTATATGGCGACGTTCGCGGCCGGATTTCTTCTCAGCCTTTATCTACAGCTGGTATCCGGACTATCTCCGCAATCTGCTGGATTCGTCCTCATCGCGATGCCTGCAATCCAGGCGTTCGTTTCACCACTTGCGGGGAGGCTTTCCGACCGTGTGGAGCCACGATTTCTCGCGAGCCTCGGGATGGGTTTGACTGTCGCCGCACTTCTGGCGCTCTCGCGGCTGACAATCGAATCCTCCGTGCTGCATGTCATTGCCGGCCTGTTAACGCTCGGCCTTGGGGTCGGGCTCTTCTCCTCGCCGAACACCAACGCCGTAATGACCTCTGTTTCGTCAAAGCAGTACGGGCTCGCCGCTGCTACGCTCAGCACTGTGCGCCAGATAGGCATGGTGTTCAGTATGGGCATCGCAACTCTCGTGCTCGGCGCGGTTGTCGGGCAGGTGGAACTCGGACTTACCGATCCCGGACTCCTTGCCGCAGCGATGCGGCTCATCTTCATTGTCTGCAGTATCGCCTGCTCCTTCGGCATCTTCGCGTCGCTCGCCCGCGGTCAGGTCCATCACACTGCTTTTTCGCAGGAGCGTCAACACTGAGAGTCGGTGAGCCGACCGATTGCCACGAGTGCGTGTTAGAAATCCATGGCATCTCTGCTATATTTTCATAACCCGTACGAGGGTAGATGGTGACTTATGTTCAACAAAGACCGCAGCAGACGACCTGAACGTCGTGGCAAGGGAAATGGCTTCAGCGAGAACTTCGAACAGCAATGGGGAATGGAAACTCCGGCCTCCGGCGTTCCTCCCCGCCACAACCCAGGGGGTCCCGACATAGATCAGTACATGTACCGGAGCATCATGGGGATGATGGACAATCCGCCCGGTAACAACGGCAACGGAAATAGTCCCGATGAGCGTTCTCGTACGGAAGGCAGCGAGGCAGGGCTTGACTCGGTCGTTCTACGCATAGAGATACCCTCGGCCCGGGCCCAGCAGCTCAGAGCGCTCGCACGCGATCTCGACGAATCACCACAGACGCTGGCCCGCATGTGGGTCATGGAACGGCTGCGCGACCTGTCAGGGTCCGGAACACAAAGGTCGCCAGCAAACGGAGGCACGCAGCCCGGCACGCCACCTCCACACACCCTGCCGGAGCTTCCTGCCACAACGACGACGCCTGCAGGTCAGTCCCGTAATGCGGTGAATGAAGCCAAGAAGCGCCTCGCGGACGCGTACATCACGCTGCCGGAGGAACGTGCGGTCTTCGATGAGACATACGCCTTCAAGCAGTGGGGACCATATATAGCGGGACTGGTACTCAATGCAAGAGACCGCAAGCTATTCACCATCGACGATATCAGGCACATCCTCAGAGACGAGCTGATTCCGGACGTATATGACACGCCCGGCGCACTGGAGAGCGACATCACGTTCAAGGACACCGAACTGGGTAGCCCGGGAGAGAAGCTGCGACCATTTGCATGCCTGGAGCGGGTGGCTCCCGGGGTTTATTCGTTTATCGGCTTCGGGGCTGCTCGCGCTAAGCGGGCGGGTCGCTGAGCCGCCATAGGTAAAAGGAGAAACGATGTCATACGGTGAAGAAATGCCGGAACGTCTCAGACAGCGCCTCGAGCGCGTCGGCGACATGACAGAGGAGGAGCGGCAGTTACTCGCAGCCCAGGCGGAAGTCGAGGCGCTGCTGCGCCCGTATTTCGCCAATGAGATAGACAATAAAGCCGTATTCTCTTCGCTGCAGGACTACGTGAAGACAGGCAGATGGAATCTTATAAGGCTTGCACGTGAGAGGCTGAATGCATCATTCAAGAGGGCCGAGCACGGCATCACATTCATAGATAATGCGGACGGCACCATAACGGTGGCAAAGGAGGAAAGGGTGGCACAACCGGAAGAACAGAAGCTGACTGAAGGAAAGGTAATCGAAGTCGCAGACGACACATTTGAGGCAGCGGTCGCAGGACCGGGCGTTGTGGTCGTCGACTGCTGGGCAGCCTGGTGCGGCCCATGCCGCATGGTTGCGCCCGTTATCGAGGAACTGGCAAAAGACTACGCGGGCAAGGTCACATTCGCGAAGCTGGACGTAGATAAGAATCCCGCCACGGCAAGGAAGTTCGGCATACAGTCGATTCCCACCATACTCTTCTTCAAAGACGGCAAGATGGTCGAGCAGAAGATAGGCGCAATGCCAAAGGCGATGCTCGATCCTATCGTCAAGAAGCACGCAGAGTAGGCGGAACCTTCTGCGGGGCGTGTTCGCACAACCTGACTATTCACCAAAGGCGAGCACGCCCAGCAGCGCAAGATTAACGACCGGCACCAACATGAGGATACCGAGGACAGCGGGTCTACCCGATTCCCGGGCGATGCCTGTCCATACCACAGCCCACGCTATCGCCCAGAGGGCAAGCCAGAACAAAGTCCACACGGGAAGCTGCACTATAACGCCGATAGAGAGTGCGATAGTGGCAACAAGAAGAACCCAGAAGTATCCGGCAGGTCTCTTCCCGAGTGCGCACATCAGAGCAAAGTTGCCAAGAGGCACTGGACCGAGCCACCACAGGGTTGCATGATTCCTGCGCGCGATAACTACAGTACACACTGCCAGCCATACATACATTGCGACGGATACCCAAAGGCCCCATCCACTGGTGTAGGCGTCCCAGACACGAAAGACCACATCTGCTGCACCCATTGACAACCTCAATTATACGTATCGGCCAGTGCAACAGCCAATTCTGCAAAACTAAGGTCTTCGTTGGCTTTCCAACGCCCATCGTTCAGGTCGATCGATGATGCTTCCAGCCGTCGGTCGTTCGGTCCAGCCTTCCGCTGGCGGGTGCAACTCCCCTAGTTGGTAGCAGGGTTACCGCTTGCGGCCATTTCCGGCCACAGACGACTATCGCTGGCCCGGGCTCGACAGGAATTCATCGAGGACACGTACATGAATCTGCAAGTCTTCAACCTTGAAGAGAACGAACCGCACGAGTTTCACGACAGCTAAACCGTTAGCCCGGGCGATAATCGTTCGGAAAGCGATCCAAGCGGCATCCTCCATGGGATAGCCGAAGGCTCCCGTTGAGAGGGCGGGGAACGCGATGGAACGTATGGCAGCTTCTTCCGCCAGATTCAATGCATTGTCGTAACACGCAGCCAGCAGCATCCCAGAGGGCTCGTCCACTCCGTACACAGGACCAAGACAATGAATGACATACCGGTTCGGCAGGTCGTGGCCACCAGTAATCACCGCCTCACCCGGCCTGATGGGTGCAAGCGGTCGACACTCCTCCTCCAGTCCTGGCCCCGCGGCGCGATGAATGGCGCCTGCCACTCCACCGCCGATTCGAAGCTGTGCGTTCGCAGCATTCACGACGGCATCAACATCGGGTTGATTGACGATGTTGCCCTGAACGCACTGCAATATGACTCCGCCATGCTGTCTCTCGACCATATGCCACACCTCCACTAGTACTGACGCACGGTGATTATGCACCTTTCACGGCATCCAGGTCACACGTACGGGCCAGTCGGTACGGAGCTGTTCCGGATAATTGACCAATGGTCGGCTTATACCTTACATTACACCTGTGAACGCACCCGCCACACCCGTGCACCGCACTCGTACCCGCAACTGGCCGCAGACGTCTTTCAGGAGCCTGTCCCACCTCGAAACTGCTGGAAAGAGGCCTGCCATCAGCCACTCTGTCCTTTACCGTTCCGCA
>CAZKHH010000013.1:0-27791 GCA_964552485.1 uncultured Dehalococcoidales bacterium
CTGGTCGCCCGGGCAGCGGGAAGGTACTTCATCCACTGAGCCTGGATATCGTCCGCCCCGCGCGGGTTTGACATGCGCACGTACGGGGACTAGAATCTACAAAGCAACCTGTACTGTTCCCCCATTTCACGCTGGGTTGCACTGCTCCGCAGAAGAGACCCGTACTCGTCAATGGCGAAATACGTATTCGTCACAGGTGGCGTCCTAAGTTCGGTCGGCAAAGGCGTTTCCGTTGCCTCTCTTGGCAGGATACTCAAGAGCCGCTCGTATATCATAGGCGCTCAGAAACTCGACCCTTACCTGAACGCAGAGCCCGGTATCATGTCGCCGGCACAACACGGCGAGCTATTTGTGACCAAGGATGGTGCTGCCGCAGACCTCGACCTTGGGCACTACGAGCGCCTGATAGACGTCGAATTGAGCCGCTTTTCCAGCGTGACTGCCGGCCAGGTGTACCGTTCGGTCCTCGAAAAGGAGAGGTGCGGCGATTATCTCGGCGGCACAATTCAGGTGGTGCCGCAGCTCAGCGACGAGATCAAGCGCCTCATACGCCGTGGTGCGGACGCAAATGAAGCAGACATCGCCATCGTGGAGGTGGGCGGAACGGTGGGGGACATCGAAGGACAGCCGTTTCTAGAGGCTATCCGGCAGATGCGCAACGAAGAGGGTCGGGACAACGTGGTGTACGTGCACGTCACCTTTCTTCCCTACATCGGGGCCACGCACGAACTCAAAACGAAACCCACGCAGCACAGTGTGAACGAACTGCGTCGCATCGGTATACAACCTGATGTCATCCTGTGCCGGAGCGACCATTTTGTATCGGATTCCATCCGGGAGAAGATATCGCTCTTCTGTGATGTCGAGAGAGACGCGGTTGTGCCGCTGGTAACGAGTGACACGGTATACGAAGTGCCCTTGATACTCGAAGAGGCGGGGCTGGGTGAGTTTCTGACCGCGCGTCTCGGACTACCTGAGACGGCTCCCTGTCTCGAAGGCTGGAAGTCGCTCGTCGAGCGGCTCAAATCAGAACGCGAACAGGTGCACGTTGCAATCGTCGGAGAGCACGTGCAATTGAAAGACGCATACTACTCCGCGCGCGAGGCCCTCGCACATGCGGCGCTTGCTCACGAACGTGAAGCCGTGATCCACTGGATAGACTCGCGAGAGCTAGCGAATGGCGATGTCAGCCCGCTGCGGCACGTACAGGGCATTGTGGCTCCGGACAGCTCACACTACGGCAGCCTGGAAGGGCTGATTGCAGCAGCCGGCTACGCCCGGACGATGAACATTCCCTTCTTCGGGCTGGGTATGGGCATGCACGCGATGGTGATCGAATTCGCCAGGTCGGTTGCGGAACTGCGGGACGCAGATTCGACAGAGTTCCTGGAGTCGACATCCAATCCGGTCGTCGACCGCACAATAGCGCCCGACCCGGCGGGGTTGAGACGTGGCACATACCCGTGCAAGCTGGTGCCGGGCACGCTGGCCGCATCCGCCTACGACGATGCATTGAGTTTCGAGCGTTATCGCCATAGCCATGAGCTGAACACCCATTATCGAAAAACACTGCGTGATGCCGGTCTTATCCCATCCGGTCTGTCCGCCGACGACGAGTTCATCGACATCATAGAGGTTCGCGGCCACCGTTGGATGCTAGGATGTCAGTTCAACGCCGAGTTCAAGTCACGCCCGGACCACGCCCATCCACTGTTCAATTCCTTCCTGGACGCTGCGCAGGACGTACTTGTCGAAGGTGCACAGACTTCCCTGCCCATCAACTGAATTAAGGAGGTGCGGGAATGAGACTCTTCCTTGATACCGCAAATATCGAGCATATCCGTCACGGGGTCGAGATGGGAGTTGTCACGGGAGTGACGACGAACCCGACTCTCGTAGCCAAGGAGGGCAAGGTCGAGTACAAGGAGCATGTGAAGCAGATATGCGACCTTGTACCGGGTCCCGTTTCCTCCGAAGTGCTCAGCAGCGATGCAGAGGGAATGGTGAATGAGGCCCACGTCATCGCCGGGTGGGCCGACAACATCGTTGTGAAGATACCTTCGACCATCGCGGGACTGCAGGCGACATCGATCCTCACCAGGGAGGATATCCCGGTCAATATGACACTCTGTTTCTCGCTCAACCAGGCGATACTCGCCGCGGAGTCGGGTGCGGCCTATGTCAGTCCTTTCGTCGGTCGACTCGACGATATTGGCGAGGACGGCATGCAGCTCGTAGTTGACATCGTGGACTACCTTCGCTATCATAATCTTCCCACCCAGGTTATCGTCGCCAGCATCAGGCATACTGCACACTGTTTATCAGCCGCCAAGTTTGGGGCTCACATCGCCACCGTCCCTTACAAGGTTCTGCTCCAGATGATGCAGCACCCGTTGACCGATATCGGCATACGCAAGTTCGCCGACGACTGGCAGGCAGTTATGGGTGAAGATTTCACACTCACCTAATACTTCAGGAGGACAAAGAAAGGCACCGTGGCTACCCAGGAGAAGACGATAATCACAATGGCGCAACTTGAAGGCAAGACGCGCGACGAATTGGAGGCAGTTGCCAAAGATCTGGGCATAACGGGCCTTTCGTCGCTCAAGAAGGCCGACCTGATAGTCCAGATCCTTCGGACGCAGGCCGAGCAGCAGGGAAACCTTTTCCTTGACGGCATTCTGGAGATCATGGGAGAGGGATACGGGTTCCTGCGCCAGGAAAATTTCCTCAGGGGCTCAAACGACGTCTATGTGTCGAATTCGCAGATCCGCCGCTTCAATCTGCGTGACGGCGATTATGTCTGCGGTCAAGCGCGCCCACCAAAAGAGGGCGAGAAATATTACGGCCTGCTGCGCGTTGAGAGCATCAATGGACTCGACCCTGAGGCAGCCAAGAAGCGCCCGCATTTCTCTTCTCTGACGCCTCTGTTCCCGGAGCAGCGCATCACCCTCGAGACGACCAAGGATGAGCTTTCAACCCGGCTCATCGACATGGTGGCGCCGATAGGGCGTGGTCAGAGAGGACTGATCGTCTCACCTCCTAAGGCCGGAAAGACCATGCTCCTGAAGAAGATCGCCAACGCGATGATGACGAACAGCCCCGATCTGCATCTCATCATCTGCCTCATTGGAGAACGGCCTGAGGAAGTCACGGACATGAAGAGGTCCGTCGACGCCGAAGTCATTGCAGCCACCTTCGACGAACCGGTCGAGACCCAGACACGCGTGGCCGAACTCGCTCTTGAACGCTCCAAGCGTCTCGTCGAGTTGGGTAGGCATGTGGTCGTTCTTCTCGACGGGATCACACGCCTCACCCGCGCCTACAACCTGGCCATGCCGGCGAGCGGCCGAACGCTGTCGGGCGGCATCGACTCATCGGCACTGCATCCTCCGAAGCGGTTTTTCGGCCAGGCACGGAACACCGATCAGGGCGGTAGCCTCACGATCCTCGCCACCTGCCTTGTAGACACGGGGAGCCGGATGGACGACCTGATCTACGAGGAATTCAAGGGCACAGGCAACATGGAACTACACCTGGACCGCAAGATGGCGGAACGGCGCACATTCCCCGCCATCAGCATCGTTCCCAGCGGCACTCGCAGAGAGGAACTGCTGCTCACTGAAGAACAGCTCAAACAGATATGGCTGCTGCGCCGTATCGTGAGCATGCTGAACGACGACGCCCCCAATGCAGCCGATGCGACCGAGCGGGTTCTCCAGCGCATGGCCAAGAGCAACTCAAATGCGGAGTTCCTGGCTTCACTGTCCAAAGATATCTGAGAAAGATGCCCGGCGCGGTTGAGAACCGCGCCGGGCATGCGATAAGGCTATATGGGAAAGACCGCACCAAGTCGACTCGACCTTCTAAGGATCCGCCTCAAGCAGGCCGTCGGCATCAACCCCGTGCTCTGCGGAAGCTGCAAATGGAACTGGCGCAGCGCCTGCCACCGCAGAGAACGTCCCAACGCCGTCTGGTGCCCCGACTACTCCAAGAAGGGCTCCTAGAGCCCCTACGTAGTCCGCTCGAATATCGCGGCCATGCCCTGTCCACCACCAATGCACATGCTGACCATTCCGTAGCGCAAGTCACGGTTCTTCATGTCGTGCATCAGAGTCACAACCTGCCGGGCCCCCGTGCAGCCTATCGGGTGACCGAGAGAGATGCCGCTTCCGTGAGGATTGGTCTTCTCCCAATCGAAACCAAGCTCGCGAACGCAGGCGATAGCCTGTGCCGCAAATGCCTCGTTGAGCTCGACGACGTCCAGATCATTCACCGCGATACCCTGCCTTGTCAGCGCCTTGCGAATAGCCGGTATCGGGCCAAGTCCCATGTACTTGGGATCGACCCCGCCAGAGGCGAATGACCGAATCGTGAGAACGGGTTCGAGTCCCAGTTCCTCAGCCTTCTCGCGGGACATCATCAGAACAGCAGCGGCAGCATCATTCACACCGGAAGAGTTGCCTGCGGTCACCGTTCCGTTCGACCGGAACGCAGGCTTGAGTTTCGACATCTTCTCCGCGCTCGTATCCATCGGTCTCTCATCGGTGTCGAACATCACGGGTTCGCCTCGTCTCTGTGGAACCGGTACCGGAACGATTTCCTCAGCGAACAGTCCGGCCGCAATTGCAGCACGCGCGCGGTGGTGGCTCAGCGCCCCGACTTCGTCCTGCTCTTCGCGCGTGATTTCGTAGCGGGCCGCCACCTCCTCCGCTGTGTTTCCCATATGGAAGCCGTAGAAAATCTCCCACAAACCGTCATAGACCATGAGGTCGCGCAATTCACCAACGCCGTTGACATCCATGCGGTAACCCCACCGGCCCTTCGGGAGTCCGTAGATAGCACAGCTCATGCTTTCCATGCCGCCCGCGACCACTACGTCAGCCTCGCCCGTCATGATGGGCTGAGCACCAACAGTGATGGCCTTGAGGCCGGAACCACACACTTTGTTCACAGTGTATGCGGGCGTCTCTTTCGGGATACCGGCACGTACCGATGCCTGCCGGGAGGAGTTCTGCCCAAGCCCGGCCTGGAGAACGTTCCCCATCACGACCTCATCGACCTGGACCTCTCTCAGTGCGGTGTCGTAGTGATAGAACTGCTTCTCCAGATCGATAATGCCGTCGGCTTTATTCCGGTCGGGACCAACCTCGCGCAGCCTCTCTCCGGATACGGGCCGGAGCCCGGCCCGCTTGAGGGCCTCGCTCATAGCCAGTGCAGCAAGATCAATAGCAGGAATATCCTTAAGCGCGCCACCAAAGGCGCCTATTGCGGTTCGGGCTCCGCTTACGATGACTACGTCTCTCATTCGTCTCCTTTCGAGTGTCAGTCAACTCGCCATTGTGCCGCAAAACGGGCCTTCGGGCAAACGACGCCTCCAGTCGGAGTAATCCGGGTGCACCCGGAGCAGGTATGGCGCAACGGAATCAACCCCTTGAGTGTGCGTACAGGGAACGCGTACGTTGCGCATGTTCGAAGGCTGTCATACAATGGCACACCCTGGGCGTGCGGGCAGCCGCTCAAGGGCAACGATACCCTGTTCCATCTACGAAACGAGGAGGTCATTTCCATGGCATGGGATAGTGCAGCGCTTTCGCAAGCCGTCCAGGAAGGTGACGACGAGCAAACCGTAGCCATAGTTAAGCAGGCTCTCGACGACGAGGTTCCCCCGATTGAGATACTGGAGCAAGGGCTCGTTCCCGGTATTCAGGCACTTGGCAGATTATTCCAGGACGGAGAAGTATTCCTGCCGGAGGTCCTCATATCATGTCGAGCTATGGACCGCGGTGTTGAAGTATTGAAACCTCACCTCGAGGAAGCAGATACACATAAGAAGGGCAAGGTCGTACTTGGTACTGTCGAGGGCGACCTTCACGACATCGGCAAGAACATCGTCAGAATCATGCTGGAATCCCAGGGATTCGAGGTCATCGATCTCGGTGTGGATGTACCCGCGGACAGATTCGTCGAGGCTGTGAAAGAACACAAACCACACATCGTTGCGATGTCGGCCCTGTTGACCATCACGATGACCTATATGCAGGAGGTCATGGAAGCACTCGACAAAGCCGGCCTGCGCGACAGTGTGCACGTGATGATTGGCGGTGCACCCATCACACGGGAGTATGCGGACCAGATCGGAGCCGAGGGGTACGCGGACGACTGCGCAGCGGCCGTGGGAGAGGCCGAGCGACTAGTCGCAGCCTAGGATAAGGAGAAGACGATGACCGAATCATTGCGGCAACGCTTCCTTGATATATGTAGATTCAAGCGCAAGGGTGATCTATGCCTTCTTGCCCCGTGGCTGAATGATTTCTGGGTGGAGGTACCGGGTGTCTGGGTCAGGCAGGGGGCTCCCGCCGAACTGGAGGACCACCGCACGCTGCGCGACTTCTTTCACTTCGAACGTATACGACTCATGCGGGAGATCCAGACAGGTCTCTTCATGGATAAGCGCCTGGAGATTCTGGGACAGACATACGTGTACTCCATTCCGCCGATAATCCCGACCTTTGAGACAAGAATAATCGGAGAAGACGAGCACACCATTTCTCTTATCAACGAGGGTGGACAGACGGTCAGGGTGGACAAACGCGACCCACAGAAGATGCCGATGTACCTGGACCATCCTGTGAAAGACCGCACGACGTGGGAGGACTACAAGAAGCGGCTTGACCCCGATGCACCCGGGCGTTTTCCGGAGGACTGGGACGCATATGTCGCCAAGATGAACGCCAAGGAGGAACCGGTACTCCTCAACGTGGGCTCCTTCTTCGGGTTCCTGCGCGAATGGATGGGACTCGAACCACTTCTCTACCTGTTCCACGATAACCCAGCGCTGGTCGAAGACATGATGGATACGCTCTGCGAGATGGAGCTTTCGTGCATCAATAAGGTACTCGACCGGATATCCGTCGACGCCGCGACTTTCTGGGAAGATATGGCGTTCAAGACGGGACCGCTCATCTCGCCGAAAATGTTCCGGCAGTTCATGACTCCCCGCTACAAGAAGATAACCGAGCTGCTCCGCTCGCGCGGCGTAGACGTCATATTCGTCGACAGTGATGGCAATCTCAACCAGCTCGTCCCACTATGGTTGGAAGCCGGCGTCAATTTCGTATGGCCGCTCGAGGTGGCGGCCGGAAACGACGCGGTGGAGATGCGGAAGAAATACGGCACCGACCTGATTCTGGGAGGCAATCTGGACAAGCGCGCACTGCTTAAGGACAAGCACGCGATACGGGATGAAGTGATGTCGAAGGTGCCGTACCTGCTCGAGCAGGGCGGCTATTTCCCCTCAATCGACCACTTCGTACCGCCGGATGCCACCTTCGAGGCCTACCTGTACCTCATCAACACACTTCGTGAGGTAGGTGGACTCAAGCCGATTCCGGAGCCTGGTCCTTAGACGGGAAGCGTTGAAGAGCCTCGAGCATCGCGTACATGCGGTCGTACGCATCGCTGGCCGAGTGGTTACTCTCGGCGAGTTGCTGCGCCATAGCCGCCATTTCATCGTAAAGTGCTGCACGGTCGCGTTGCTCACACATCTGCGCGAAATGGGCTGCACTTGCGGTGAACCCGGCGGAAAGTTGAGGGGAGGTGGGCAAGGCAGACAGCAACATGCTGTACAGGTCATTCCCCTGGCACAGCATGCTCTCGGTGAGTGCCATGAGCAGTTCAAGGGACGTTCCGCTCACTTCACGAGCCTCAGCGAGGCGACCACTGTCAAGTATCGTCTTCGCAACTGAGGCAACCGCCAACGCAGGTAGCCCAAGCACAACGGACATCAGTTCATCGTGCTCGGACGGGCCCATTGTGTAAACCCGCGCGCCGAGCGGCTCGATCCGCGACTTGATTCGCTGCGCCAATGCCGACGTAGTGTCATCGGTCGGTGTAAGTATCACGTTATGACCCGCAAGACTGACGGCCCCCGATCCAAACATCGGGTGCACGCCGAGAAACACTGCGTGCGGGACGTGCCGGCTTGCAGACTTGAGAGGCCCACACTTGAGCGAGCTCAAGTCAACTACAACCTGCCCGGGCTGCACGTGCGGACCAATCCGTTCCATAACACCATCAACTGCATCGAGAGGCACGGCGATGATAACCCCATCAGCCTCGCCAAGATGCCTGAGTTCGGCAACGCGTGAGTTCGCAACCCGTGCTGCAACATCGTTCAGCGCATCGCGCCGTCTCCCGAACAGAAGCACCTCATGACCCTGGCCGGACAGAAAGGATGCGACCCATCCGCCAAGCTTGCCCGTGGCCCCTACTACTGCGAGCTTCATAGCGTTTTCCAGACCGGTCTGGCCTGAGGATATGAACCGAGAACACGCAGAAAGAGGCAGTGCTGGCCGAACGCCTCAAGCGCCTCCGCGTATCGCGGGTCTTCGCGGTGTCCCTCAAAATCGATATAGAAATTGTACTCCCATGGCTTCTGTCGTGTAGGTCTCGACTCAATCTTGGTTAGATTCACCTTGCGCTCCGAGAGCACATGGATTGCCTCGTAGAGGGCGCCCGGCTCGTGCTTAACCGAGAAGACGATGGAAGTCTTGTCATTGCCGGAAGGCGGGGCGTCCCGGCGCGCCAGCACAAAGAACCTGGTGTAGTTGTTCTTGTTGTCTTCAATGCCCCTGGCAAGCACTTTCATGCCATAGAGTTCCGCGGCGCGCGCACTTGCGACGCCTGCCGCCCTATCAAGCTGCCGCTCGCTGATCATCTTCACGCCGCCTGCAGTGTCATACGCGGGAACCAACTCACAACCGAGATGTGTGAGAAACTCGCGGCATTGCCCAAGTGCCTGGGGATGAGAATAGACCGTCGTCACATCGCCAAGCGCGAGCGAAGGAGGTGCGATGAGACAGTGCACGATTCGAAGAGCCGTCTCGCCGCATACCCGCACGTCGTGTTCAAGAAACAGGTCATAGACACGGCTTATGCTTCCCTCGGACGAGTTCTCGACGGGAACGATTCCGAACCGTGTCCGCTCCTCGGCTACAGATGCGAAGACCTCATCAAAGCTCGCGCACGCGCTGGTAGAGACAGCACGGCCGAAGAAGTCGATGGCAGCCTGCTCGCTGAACGCTCCGGGTTCACCCTGGAAAGCGACGGTGGTCCGCTGAACGGACTTTGCCGAGTCGATAATCTGCTCGTATATGCGCTCGACCTCGCGCGGGTCGATGCCATCCTCCATAGCCAGGTGTCGTACCTTATCCAGTACGCTGTTCTCGCGCGCAGCGTCGAGAACAGGAATGCTTGCCCTTTCCTTCTCCTCTCCAATGGCGTGCGCCGCCTTCATCCGTTCAGTGAGGAGCCTCACTATTTGAACGTCAACTTCATCGATACGCTTTCTCAGGTCTTCGATACTCATTTCACCACTCTCGAAAGCAATCCCGCCTGCAGTGCAAGGTCCACCAGCACAACGGCCACCATGGCCTCCACAACCACAACCGCGCGCGGTACGATACAGGCGTCATGTCGCCCCCGTATCTGCAGCTCTGCCGGGCCCATGGTTGCCACATCTACCGTCTGTTGTTTCTGTGCTATTGATGGGGTTGGCTTCATGGCCACCCTTACAATCAGAGGCTCCCCCGAGGTCAATCCTCCGAGCACTCCTCCCATATCATTCTTGGCCGTGCGAACGATGCCTTCCCGCAGGAGAAACGGATCGTTCGATTCCGAACCTTTCATATCTGCCAGCCTGAACCCGGCGCCCCACTCTATGCCTTTGACAGCGGGTATACTGAACAGCGCGCGCGATATTTCGCCGTCGACCGTTGCGAATACGGGCTCACCGATGCCCACATGCAGACCGGTCGCCACGCATTCGATCACGCCGCCCACGCTGTCGCCTGCGGCGCGTGCCTCCTCAATGACCTGCTCCATACGGGTTGCAGCGGCATCATCACAGCAGGACAGCGAGTTGTAGCGGCAGCGCACTCGCGCGGTGGACGGTTCACATTCGGCTGCGTGCACTCCACCGATCGCGGCCGTGTATGCGAATACGTCGATGCCCGCGGTCTTCAGCACGGCCTTCGCGAGCGCACCGGCCATAACGAAGCCCACAGTGACGCGACCCGAGAACCGACCACCACCTCGGGGGTCGTTCATCCCGCCGTACTTGACACGAGCCGGATAGTCGGCATGCCCCGGCCTGGGCGTGTTCGTGAGATCGCCGTACGCGCTGGAGTCAGCGCTTTTGTTCTCGACGAGCATGCACACAGGGGCACCCGTTGTTGCACCGTTCAGCAGACCAGAGAGGACACATAGTGCATCAGGCTCATGCCGTGGTGTCGAGCCAGGCGCAACGTCGGGACTGCGACGATCGAGATCGCGCCGGACCTCATCCATCTCAAGTCGCACCCCTGCTGGACATCCGTCTATTACGACACCAACAGCTGGCCCGTGGCTTTCACCAAAGCTTGTCACTCTGAAGCACGTGCCCAGCGTGTTACTCATCATAGTCCACCTGTACGCCCAGGCGTTCCATGTCCTTCCAGAAGAAAGGATACGTCTTGGCGACGCATTCCGCCTCGAGAACGGTCGTGTCGCCGACCACGGCCCCGAGAACCCCGAAAGCCATGGCAATACGGTGGTCGCCGTAAGACGATACTACAGCGCCGTGCGCAGCGCCACCCTTCATCGTCACGGAATCCTCTTTGACATCCAGTTCGACACCCATCTTGTGCAGTCCATCGGCCATTGCGGCGACCCTGTCCGATTCTTTGTCGCGTGCCCGTGCGATGCCATGGATGGTAGTCCGGCCTCTGCCCGTCGAGCCCAGCACCATGGCCATTGGGAGAAGATCGATCGCCTCCGAGATATCAGCTTCGAACGGATAGTGCGCAGACGCCTTCACATAGACCGACTCTTCGCCTGGGAAGACAGAGGCGCCGTACTTTGTGAGAAGCTCGAGCATCAGCACATCGGCCTGAAGACTCCGGGGCGTAAGGCCATATACTCCCACTGCACCACGAAGGACTCCAAGCACAAGCAGGGGCGCTGCGGCCGACCAGTCGGCTTCAACTTCGTATCGGGTCGGCCGATACCCACCGGGAGGAACCACAAAAGCATGGTCGTCACCGGCTACGCCGACCTCGACGCCGAAAGTCTTCATGCACGCAAGCGTCATGTCGACATAGCGCCTCGATACCGGCGGAGTCTGGAGGCTCACACTCAAGCCGGCAGGGAAAAGTGGCCCCGAAAGCAGAAGGGCGGAGACATACTGTGAACTCACACCAGCCCGCATCGTCACACGTGGCGCCCTTAGAGGTGCGCCGGTAACAGTGACACTGCCACCAGAGGTCTCGACGTCGCACTGTGCGCCAACCTGAGACAGCACCTTACACAGCGGAGACATAGGCCGTCTCAACAGCGAAGGCGCGCCCTGAAGCACAGTCGTCCCGGGTATGGCAGCAGCGAGCGCCATGAGAAATCTCATCGTTGCGGCGGACTCGTTACACCACAGCGGACCTGCCGGAGCGTGCAGAGTTCCGCCTTCGATTCCGACGGAGTCATCCGACCTGGTCACTGTTGCGCCAAGCGCTTCAAGACACTGAAACGCTGCACTTGTGTCGTCCGATTCCAAGGGCTGCCCGATAAGGCTGTATCCCTGCGCCATAGCTGCGCAAAGTGCAGCCCGTATCGTGTAGCTCTTCGACGTCGGCACCTTTACGGTCCCAACCACTTCACTCCTGTGTATGCGTACGTTCATAGTCCTTCAGCTGCGCATCAACGATAGTCGCCACCTGCTGTACAGTCAGTTCGTCACTGTCGACAACGATATCCGCAGCCTGCAGGTAGCATGGCCGTCGGGCAGCGAGCAATTCACGTGCCTGCTCTTCTCTGTTTGGTCCGCTTAGTAGTGGGCGCAGGTTTGAAGGTGGTCCGAGCCTGCCTATCACATGTTCGGCCGTCACATCGACATACACGACCACCGTGTTGTCTCTCAATGTCGCCACGTTGGCATCGCGCAGCGGCACACCACCCCCACAGGCTATGACCGCGTCTCTCCTGGCGCAAACCTCGCGGACGACCTCCGACTCAAGCTCGCGAAACGTCGCTTCTCCTTTCAGGGCGAATATCTCAGCTATGGGCATGCCTGCGCGTTCCTCGATAACCGCGTCGGTCTCTATAAAGATCCGGCCAAGACGTTCCGCGAGGGCCCGGCCAACGGATGACTTTCCGGCACACATGAAGCCTATGAGCGAGATGCTCTTACTATCCACGCTGCAGCTCCGACAGCACGGCCCGGCGCATCACATCTACAGGTGCGGTGAGACCTGTCCAGAGTTCAAAGGCTCGTGCCCCCTGTCCAACGAGCATCTCAACCCCGGAGATCGTGAGTGCTCCTGCCGCTTCCGCGTCTCTCATCAGCATCGTGTGCAGCGGGTTGTATACGATGTCACAGACCACCAGATCCTTTCTCATGATTGAGGGCGGGCAGGGAGCCTCATCGATACGTGGGCTCATTCCTACCGATGTCGTATTCACTATCAGCGCCGCCGTCTTTGCGAGTTCCTCAAGCGCGCGCGGGCTCAAAGCAGACCACGATGCGTCGACGCCGATATCGGTTGACACGTCCCGCGCAAGCAGCGCCGCGCGCTCGGGAGTGCGGTTCAATATGACAGGCACGGCACCCATATCCGCGAGCGAATAGGAGACGGCTCGCGCCCCACCTCCAGCGCCAAGCACGATGACACGTTGTCCGGCAACGTCGATGCCGCTCCTTTCAAGTGCATGCACGAATCCGGACGCGTCTGTGTTGCATCCGCGCAGGTGACCGGCCTGATTCACAATGGTGTTCACAGCGCCGATGCGCTGAGCTACAGGGTCGATTGAATCGAGATATGGCATAAGGTCGACCTTGTGGGGAACGGTCACATTCAATCCGCGCAGGTTCAGTGCACGTACTCCGGCAATGGCCGCCTTGAGTAACTCGCGTTCGACCCGGAAGGCCACATATACCCAGTCGATGCCCGTAGCTTCGAACGCTGCATTCTGCATCAGGGGAGACATTGAGTGTTCGATCGGGTCACCGATGATTCCACACACGACGGTCTTTCCGGTCGGGGTCATGACAGCACCCCCAGCAGTTCATACATGGCTCGCAGGTCTCCTACGGTCAACTGGCCCGGAGCCGCTTCGCGGCCCACTGCGAGAGAAGCATATGTAAACCGCGCGCCGACGAGCGGCGCAAGCACCCTGCTCATGAGCCCTTGTGGGCCCATGGCGAACGAGACCATGCTCATGTCCCGGTGCCTCCGGATAAGCTGGAGCATTGTCACGTTATCGGCAGGCGCACGAGCCGTGGTCACGACTTTGTTGATATCCGCGCCTGCAGCACACTGACGGGTAACGATACCGTCGAGAGTATCCGCATCCGGCGTACCGGCCAGATCATGGTATGAGACAACGACAGGTACCTTTCCCTTGGCCCAGGACATGACGTCGCCGAGTCCGTCCGCACGAAGCTCGATATCGATGATAGACGCACCAAGCTCCAACGCCTCCCGGAGTGTCGCCGTGCGTTCAGCTTCAGTCTCGGATGCCTGCCCTCCCTCCGACGGGATGCGGCTGCACGCTATCCACGGACGAGGCAACTCACACGCAACCTCGCGCCATGCCGGACCAACGAGATCGATTCGAACCTCATACAACGAGACGTAATCGCGGGCGGCTATCGCCGTGGCCACACTATCGGCCGACGTGATGCTGGCGCAGATTTCAGGCGACTGCATACGAACTACGGAGCGTCTCCTCAATCAGGGTAACAGGAACATCGCTGCGGATGGCCACCTCGCCCAGCCTGGGCGGCAGCACAAACCGGATTCGGCCACCCGACACTTTCTTGTCGCGCGTCATTGCACTGAACACGGCATCAGCCTCAATGCTGGAGGGTATCGCCACAGGAAGGCCCACACGCACAAGGAGAGAGCGTAACCGCTCCATTTCCTGCGTGTCCAGCATTCCTATGGAGACCGCAATGCGGCAGGCGGCAACCATGCCGATGGACACCGCTTCGCCGTGGCTCAACGTGAAGTCGGAAGCGGTCTCCACGCCATGCCCCACCGTGTGCCCGAAGTTAAGTATGTTGCGAAGTCCGCTGTCACGCTCGTCCTCCTGGACCACAGCCGATTTGATTTCCGCGGTAACCGACACGATGCGTTCCATCACGTACGCGTCGCGCTCCATCACGTGTGCAAGGTGTGCCTCCAGATAGCCGAAAAGCCCGGCATCGCGAATAACCGCGCTCTTGATGACCTCTGCCATACCATTGCGGAATTCTCGCTCCGGAAGGCTTGCGAGCACAGAAGTATCGGACAGGACCGCCAGAGGCTGGTGAAACGCGCCGATATTGTTCTTCAGACGCCCATGATTCACGGCGACCTTGCCTCCGATACTGCTGTCCACCTGTGCGAGAAGCGTGGTTGGCAGATGCGCGAGGGGCAGACCCCTGAAGTATGTGGCAGCGATGAACCCGGTGAGGTCGCCAATCACGCCACCTCCAAGGGAAAGAAGTGGCGTGCCCCGTTCCGCTCCAAAGTCGTTCAACCGACCGTAGATGTATCCGGCGGATTCCAGCGACTTCTGTTCCTCGCCGGGCGGGATAACCACAAATGAAGGCTCCAAACCTGCCTTGCGCAGGCTTCCGTCGACGGTATGGCCAAACAATTCATACACGCTCTGGTCGGTGATGACAACCACGCGGCCCGCGAATCCAAGCCGGGATAACTCCTCCCCGACGAGAGCAAGTACACCCGCGCCAACCCGCATCCGGTACAGGTTGCCTGCACACCATACGTGCGTCGTCCGCATCTCAGCGCTTCCTCACCTGGCTGTGTATAGTCTTGCACGCATCAATGATGTCGGCCAACTCATCCGGCGTCACCATTTGGGGGCCATCCACGAGCGCTTCGGCGGGGTTGTAGTGCGATTCAATCATCAATCCGTCCGCTCCAGCGGCGATGGCCGCGCAACTCATATCGAATATGAGATCGCGTCTGCCCGTTCCATGACTTGGATCGACTATGACCGGCAGATAGGTCTCATTGTGAATCACAGGTACGGCAGCGAGGTCAAGGGTGTACCGCGTATAGTTCTTACCTTTGCCCATCGGCACGATGCCACGTTCACACAGAATGATGTCCTTGTTACCTTCGGCGGCGATATATTCGCTGAACGAAAGCAGCTCCTCGATACTGGCCCCGAAGTGCCTCTTGAGCAGCACAGGTTTCTTCTGGCGCGCGACCGAGACAAGCAGGTCCTGGTCGTACATATTGCGGGCTCCGATATGCATTATGTCGACGTACTTCGCGATGAGGTCGACGACCGATTCGCCTCGCACCTCCGTGACAACGGGCATATCGAACGTGTCTCCTGCCTCCCTGAGCCAGTGGAGTGCTTCCTCCGCGCCTTCAGCGCCACTCGCGCCAAGGCCCTGAAAAGAGTGTACCGAGCTGCGCGGTTTGAAGATACCGCCACGCAGCACCTGCGCGCCGGCCTTCTTGACTTCCCCGGCAATCCGCATTATCTGGGCACGGCTCTCGATGGCACATGGCCCCGCACAGATAACAGGCTCGCCATTCCCGAGGTCGACGTTCTTAATCCGGACAGTCCTGTGGGCGGCCTTATCACCGAAGAAGCGTCCATACTCCCTGCTGATAAGTTTGTACGGGGTCTCGACCATCGTCGCTTCGCGCACTCCTGGCAGCGTCTGGATCCGGTCAAAGCTGAGCAACCGCTCATCGCCGATAGGCCCAATCACCGTGAGGTGTTCGCCGCGTGAAACATCCGCGCGCAACCCGGCGTGCTCTATCTCAGCGACGACGCGCTCGACATCCTCCTTTGTTGCATCCGTCTTCATGATAATCATCCGCGTGTTCCTCCGTTCTCTCTGCCCGTATGCTGGACGTTTTGACCAGGAAACAAAGAAAAGGACCCTCCCGGGAGGGTCCTTCTTCGTCCGTTGTCTGCTGTTTACTACGTTACGTGTCTGCGACCGCTCCCGGGCGTACGGGTGGGATAAAACCAATAATAGCTAAAGTAGAAAGCCCGAGAACTAGTCATATCACAGCGCCTGCCGCGACCGATGAGCCAGTGTAGAGCGACGCCTTCGCGCTTGTCAAGCTGCATCGAGTGCAATCGTTCTTAATCCCAGAGGCATCGCCCGTTCCGACGTTGACACGGGGACCCTGCAACACTAGTATTCCCGAAGCGAAAGGAGATTATCAATGGCCAAAATAATGTACGACCACGTTCACATCATCAGCCCTGATCCGGAAGCTGCCGGCGACTGGTTCGTCGACAAATTCGGAGCCACTATCAAGGGCAAGGCCACCGCACCGGATGGAAGCACTATGGTGATGGTTGACCTCAACGGCTCGAACATCTTCCTGAAGGGTCGCGCCGAACCCCCGACGCATGAGGCGCCGCCTCCCGGCAGCACGTACGGCCTCGAACACTTCGGCCTCGTGACTGACGACCTCGACACGGCAGTCGCCGAACTCAAGGCGAAGGGCGTTACCTTTACACAGGACATCACCAATTTCCGCCCCGGTATACGAATCTCGTTCCTGCTGGGACCGGACAACGTCCTTATCGAGCTACTCGAGCGCAAACCCGCCTAGTGTCTACCGTGTCACTGCAGAGACAAGGAGACCCGACGATGCAATTCGTGAAATGCTCCTCGGAGGGTTACCGGGAGACCGTGCCCGGTGTGATGATGCGCCCGCTCGCACACGGAGAGGTAACCAACATGGTAGAGAATCACGTCAAGGGCGGAAGCATCCACAGTTTGCATTCGCACCCGTACGAACAGACAGGCTACCTGCTATCAGGCAAAACACGGCTAACAGTAGAAGGCCAGCAGTACGAGGTCGAGCCCGGCGACTCATGGTGCGTGCCCTCAAACGCGGAACACCAGATGGAGATATTCGAGGATTCCGTCATTGTTGAGGTATTTTCTCCTGTCCGGGAGGAATACCTATAGGAATTGTCTCGGCAAACGAGTGGATGATGACTAACAAGTGTTTCTCCTTCAAATACGGCAAGACAGAAGTCCAGTTCGAAGTTCCGGAAGAGCAGATTCTCGACGTTCTGACGGGGCGTAACCGGGAGGCGCCGGCGGACCTGCTCGGCACGTATCGCAACGCGCTCGACCATCCCCTGGACAGTCCGCCGCTGAACGAACTCGTCAGGCCCGGCGAGCGCGTTCTCATCACCGTAAGCGATATCACAAGAGGGTGGCAACGCAACGACCTGCTGATGCCCACTCTTCTCGACTACCTGAATGACGCGGGGGTCAGCGACAACGACATCACTATCGCCATCGCCGTGGGCGCACACAGGTTCAACACGCCCGAGGAATTCGTGGAACTCTGCAGCGACGAGGCCTGTCACAGGGTCAAAGTCGTCAATCACGACTGCTACGACTACGACAAGATGGACTACTACGGCAAGACCAGCCGCGGCACGGAGGTCTGGCTCAACGGCCTCATCAGGAGACACGACCGCCTCATCACGACAGGCAGCGTCATCTACCACTATACGGTGGGCTACGGTGGTGGCAGAAAGAGCATCATGCCCGGCATCTCCTCACTGAAAACGATTCAGCAGAGTCACATGTGGGCGCTCAGTCCAACTGTTGGAGGTGGGACGAACCCTCTTGCGAACAACGGCCTCACCATCGGCAATCCAGCACACGAAGACATGATGGAGGTCGCCGCATTCCGGCCCCCCGATTTCATCATCAACACCGTGCCCAACTTCGACGGCGACGTCTGTGCCGTTTACACGGGCAACTGGGTCTCGGCGTGGTGGGACGCGGTCGCACTCGTTAAGGACATGTACGGCGTCGAAATCGAGCAGCAAGCCGATATCGTAATCGCGACGGCCGGCGGCTACCCGAAGGACATCAACCTCTACCAGTCACAGAAGACCATCCACAACGCGGTCGCGGCCATGAAGCAGGGCGGCTCCGCCATCGTCATGGCTGAATGTCCACTCTTCGACGATCCACCCGAGTTGATCGAATGGTTCACGCATCCCACCTACGTGGAGATGGAGAAGGCGGTGCGTGCCAATTTCCTCATGTCTGGATTCGTCGCGATGCGCCAATGGGAGGCCGGAGAGAAAGGCACTGTCATACTTCTCACGCACGCCGACAATACGGAAAAAGCCGAGACGGCACGGATGCGCGCAAGTGCCTCCATAGACGAGGCCCTCAATGTCGCATACCGGGAGTGCCGGACGAAGAGCCCGAAGGTCACCCTGATGCCCAACGCAGCCCATACGTGGCCAATCCTGCGCACGGATTGAACCACCCAACGAGAAGTAGCGCGTTCCTTGACGACCTTCCTGCGTAGATATACACTCACAGGGTCGCCCAACCATGAAGTGCCCGCGCTGTAAATCCGACCTCTTCGTAGTCGAGTATCACGACATCGAGCTCGACTATTGTCCGTCGTGCAGCGGCATCTGCTTCGACAGCGGCGAGATGGACCTCCTCTCCGAGAAGTCAGGCAGGGAGTCCGCAGTGCTCAGGCCATCGGTTGATGCGAAGGAGGCACTGCTCAGGTGCCCCATCTGCCGCGCACATATGCAGAAACGCCTTATGGGCAGTGAAGCAGAACCAGTCCTGGTCGACCTGTGTCCAACATGCGAAGGTCTGTGGCTCGACCACGGCGAACTCGAACAGGTCTTGAATCAGGCCGGTACAGGGGACCCCATGGCCAGGCACCTCAGCGATACATTCCGCGCGGACACGGCGCACCGGTCGCGCGAATCAGGCGAAGGCGCCTAAGGAGAAGACAAGATGTGGATCTGGATAGCCATTGTCGCCATCGTAGTCGTGATTGCCATCGCCCTTATCGGCATGTACAACGGCCTGGTACGCCTGCGGAATCAAGTGAAGAACGCGTGGGCACAGATAGACGTACAACTCAAGAGGCGCTACGATCTGATTCCAAACCTTGTAGAAACGGTCAAGGGCTATGCGAAGCATGAGAGGGAAACCCTGGAGGCCGTGACTGAGGCCCGGCGGCTCGCGCAGCAGGTCTCAACAGCGGGCGTCGGCGAACGGGCGAGGGTGGAAGGTGAGCTTAGTTCGGCGCTAGGGCGCTTGTTCGCTGTGGCTGAAGCATACCCCGACCTCAAGGCGAACCAGAATTTCCTCGCTCTGCAGGAAGAACTGACTTCTACGGAGAACAAGATTTCGTTTGCCCGGCAGTTCTACAACGACTCGGTCCTCCGCTTCAACAACAAGACACAAGTGTTCCCTTCGAACATCGTTGCAGGCATGTTCGGCTTCACACAGCGGGAATTCTTCGAGACTACGACATCCGCCGAGCGCGAGACCCCCAAGGTCAGCTTCACGTAATCGAGTAACCATCCATGTGGGAACAGATACGGGCAAACCAGCAAAAGTCGGTATTCATAGTCATGTTCATGGGCGCACTGCTGGTCGCCGTAGGGTATGTCATCGGCTTGTATTTCTTTGGAAGCCCCTACGGTGGAATAGTCCTTGCCCTCATCGTGTGGGGAATCATGTACCTGGTGGCCTTCTCGCAGGGCGACAGTATCCTGCTGAGCCTCTCCAACGCCCGAAAAGTAAGCAAGCAGGACTTCCCTCAGCTATACAACGTCGTCGAAGAGATGACCATCGCTTCTGGGCTGCCGAAGATACCTGATGTATACGTCATTGACGATCCAAGTCTTAACGCGTTTGCAACCGGGCGCAACCCGGAAAAAGCCTCCGTAGCCGTTACATCCGGTTTGCTGCAGAAACTCAACAGGGATGAGCTCCAGGGAGTCATCGCCCACGAGATCGGACACGTCAAGAACCGGGACACGTTCCTGATGGCGATAGGCGGAATCATGCTGGGCGCCATAGTCATCCTCGCGTACTTCGCGAGCCGCATGCTGTTCTTCGGCGGGATGTCCCGCGGTCGGCGCGGCGGTGGAGGTGGAGGCGGCGGCGGCGCTCAGATAATCATCCTCGTCGCCGGCATCGCTCTCATGATACTCGCCCCTATCGCAGCACGACTGCTCTACCTTTCTCTCTCACGTAAAAGAGAATATCTCGCTGATGCGTCATCCGCCCTGTATACACGGTATCCGGAGGGGCTGGCCTCAGCGCTCGAGAAAATATCGTCCAGTACGACGCCAGTGAAATCGGCGAACAATGCCACGGCGCCGATGTACATCGTGAACCCTTTCCGAAAGGCGAAACGGGCAGCGTCCGACCTGAGCAGTACTCACCCATCGACAAGCGACCGGATCCGCGTGCTCAGGGCGATGGGCGGCGCGTCGTACAAGGACTATCAGGCTGCATACGAAGAAGCCCACCGTGGGCAAGGCATATTACCTTCGGGTTCGGTCGCGGCTGTCGCAACTGCACCGCTTCGCACTTCCGCAGGTAGTCCCAGCGGCGGTAAGGACGCTCCGGTCATGGGCGCACGCGAGGTCTCACAGGCAATGTGGAAATCGAGCGGTTACCGTACTATCGCGTGCGAATGCGGCGGCACACTGAGGATTCCTCCCGGCGTGGACACCTCGAGTGTGAGGTGCCCCCGCTGCAATACCGTTCACAAGCTCTAAGAAAGCGCTACCCGGACACGTGGTCGGGCACGTGCACGTCCGACATCGCTTCATAGGCGGCCACCAGTGCCTGATGCCCCTTCTTTCCAAGTCCCGCGGCTTCCACCGCGTTGTAGAGCTGGTGTACGAGGGAGCAGGCAGGCATAGATATCTGCAGTTCACGGGCGGCTTCCATGAGGATTCCGAGGTCTTTCTGAACCGTTTCAACGGTACCGCCCGGCTCGAGGTCCCCCGCGATTATGCGGGCACCCATGTGCTCCAACTGCCAGGAGCCCGCTGCTCCCGACTTGACTGCATCGTATACACGCTGCACATCGAGTCCCAGCGCCCCACCGAGAGTCAACGCCTCGCACGTGGCGAGCATATTCACAAGCACCAGCACCTGGTTGCAGAGCTTCGCTCCCTGGCCTGCACCGTTCTGTTCGCCTACGTGGACGATGCTTTCTCCCATCGCCTGCAACACGGGAAGTGCCCGATCGAACGCCTCCGTGGGTCCACCAACCATGATTGAAAGCGTGCCGGAAACAGCCTTCACCGTGCTTCCACTCACAGGCGCATCGAGCATCATGACTCCGGATTCATACAGCGAGTTGGCGATCGAGCGGGCCTGTGCCGGAGCGATGGTGCTCATGTCGACAAGTACCATCCCGCTACGCGCGCCAGAGGCGAGGCCGTTCGGGCCCAGGGCGACCTCCCCGGTGTCACCGCCATGCTTAACCATCGTGACAACGATATCCGAGCGCTCGGCCACTTCCCTTGCAGAAGCCGCCTCTGTCGCTCCAAGCGAGACCATCTCGACGATGCCGGGGCGACTCCTGTTCCATACCGTGACTTCGTAACCCGCCTTGAGCAGATTCGCGCACATCGGTCGTCCCATGTAGCCCAGTCCAATGAAGCCAAGCCGAGGTTTCGTCATGTTATCGAGTCCTCCCGAACATATTGATGACCGGATAGAAGTCGACCACCACACGTGGCGCGACAGTTCGTGCTATTCTAGGAGTGGCGTCTGGAGGCGTCAAACCACAGGTTTCTCCACATATGAAGACACAACCGCTCGTACGCTTACTCACTGACGCCGGTTACGGCTCACGACGTAAGGTCGCAAACCTCGTCAAGGCCGGGGCCGTACAGGTTAACAACAGGCTTGCGTCGTCGTTCATGGAACCGATCGATATTGAGCGCGACTCAGTGTCCGTCTCAGGGCAGCAGATCGGCGCCTTCAAACCACAGCGCATCTACCTTATGATGCACAAACCGGCAGGTGTGCTCTCGACCACGGAAGACGAAAGGGGTCGCCAGACTGTCATAGACCTTCTGCCGGAAAAATACAGACAGGCAGGTCTGTACCCCGCGGGCAGGCTCGATGAAGACAGCACCGGTTTGATCATCCTGACAAACGATGGTGATCTTACGCACGAACTGACACATCCTCGATTCGAGCACGAGAAGGAATACCACGTGACCGTGGAGAAGCCACTTACAGACGAGGCGTTTAGCAAACTCGAGACGGGCGTTGAGATCGAAGGACAGATGACCTGGCCGGCGCGCGTGCATGCCATCAAGGAGAGTGACTACGTCGGGGAATGCATCTACAGCGTGACAATTCACGAAGGGCGCAAGCGGCAGGTGCGGCGAATGTTCCAGCTTCTCGGCCACGAGGTTATGTCACTTAAGCGCGTCCGCACGGGAAGTCTGATCCTCGGCCCGCTGCAGGAAGCCGAGTTCAGGGAACTCACGGAGAAGGAACTCAAAGTCCTGATGCGCAAGGGTGGAGCCCCGCAGGATATGAGAGACACGCACCCTTCGTCGCGGACAGCCGGCCGAAGCTCTTCGTACAGGTCATCAGCCACGGGCCGGTCGAGACTGCAGCGCGCTCCGGCACAAGCACCACAATACAGTTCCGAACGACGAAGGCCACCGACCGACGACGCAACGGAAGCATCACGTAGCACCAGGACCACGGCCGGTCGGACAGGAGAGCCCCGTACCTCTTCCACTCCGCGAGACGAATCGTACCGCCGCTCCGACCCACCAACCAGCCCTGACCGCAAGAAGGCGGACCGACCCCTGCGACGAAGTGACGCGCCGCGCACATCTGGACCCCGCTCCGGTGGTACAGAGCAGCGCCGCGAGTCTCAGCGCCCCACGGGAGCACCAGCCGCGAGATTTGATGAGCGACGCCGGCCACGCGCCGCACACGACAACGAAAACCAGCGGCAGCAAGGCCGATACCATGAATCCCATCCGGGAACCTCTCGCGACAGCGGTTCGACACGAGACCCTGGATTCAGCGAGCGCCGCCATTCAAGGAACACAGGGCCGTCCGCGACGGGACGCCGGCCTGCGCCCCGGCATGCCAGCGACATGAGGACGTCATCGCCGAGGCAGGATGATTCCACGCCCCGGTCGCGAGACGCTGCGCCAGGAATGCAGGCTGCTCACAGAAACACCACGCCTCAGGATAGAGAGTCGGGCTACAAGCGCGGTCCGACGAGAGGTACGCGAGACAGCAGAGGAGCCTACGGCGGCGACAGGAATACTACCGCGAGACCCCGGCGGGTTGACAGGACCGTAACCGGCGCCCGCGATTTCGAGGGCCCCCAACAGCCCGCTCGTCGCCGGCCTTCGGCCACCGAGGGGGATACGAGGCCACCGCGCAAGGACTCCGGAACGGGCAAGCGCAAAACGGCAGGGCCAAATACAAAGACTGATGGAGCACGACCGCCGCGACCGCGCGGACAGGTCAGCCAGCAGCGGCCCGCCGCTTCACAACAGCGCCGCCGACCGGAGCAGAAAGGTCCTTCGAGACCACGCCGCACTTCACCAGGAGAAGGAAGAAGACCTCCCGGGGAGCGTCGCTGAGCGCTTCGTAGTTTCCCTGGCCCTTCGACACGACCACGTCCGCTCCAAGGAAAACACGCCGGGCTTCATCCGAGCACCTGGCGAGGACCAGCCCGGGGGCGGCGGCACCCGTGTCCACAATTCGCGCCAGGCGATCGATTCCAACACCAATGGCATCCTGACGCGTTACGTCATTGATTACAGGCCCGCCTCGCACGACATATGTGTAGCGACAATCGCGTACACGTTTCATCTGCTCCAGCAGCATCCGGTCGAATACTATCTCACCGTTGTTGTCCCCCACGATGACCACATGTTCAGACGTCTGAAGACCCTCGACGAACGCACCGTAGTCATCGACGGCGAGGTCGGTTACAAGCACATGCTCCGCCAGTCCGTTCACGTCGCCATATTCCCGGACCACTCCCAGGTCCATGGAGTTTCCGGCGATAGACAGCTTAATGGCTGAAAGCAGCGGCTCGCGGGATTCTTTCACTGCTTCCTGAAGTCGGGGTTCAAGCGCCAGCACGAGCTCGTTGGCCGCCCTCTTAACGTCTACAAACGGGTCAGCGTTATCCGTCATCCGGTAGATGGTGGCATACACGCGCTCGGCAAAATCAGGGGGTGTTGTCTCTGCGGACACGCTATCGACAAGCGAACAGACCTCCTTGATAGCACTGAGGCGCAAAGCAGGGTCGTTGGTAGCCCGTTCCACCGTCTCGACGGCCTGGCGCACGAAGCATGCGATGCAGGGTACGTCCATCTTCACGGGCCGCCCTCCACCATCGGCACGCTCGTGTCATGCGCGTCACAATGCCAGGGAATCACGGTACAGAAGGCTCCGCAGACCTGACTCCCTGCTCCTTGCGGTACGACCTTACAAGCAGTGGCAGCGTAAACGCGGCCGCAAGGACACCGATGATTCCACAGACGAAGAAGACCGTGGCGACGCTCTGCTGGTCGGCTATGTAGCCGAGGAAGCTCGCCGAGAACGAGCCGACGCCGAACGTGCAGAAGAAGTAGATGCCGAACATGCGGCCGCGCCAGCAGTCGGGACAGTAGTCGGCGATGAGTGCGTTGAAGACCGGCTGCCCCATAAAATGAAAGAACGCGAACACGGCGGCCGCGCCGAGCAGCACCATTCCACCGAAGCCCCACACAGCGGCAAGGGCCGGTATCGATACCACAGTCGAAATCACCGCGAGCCACTCTCTCCGGTACTTGTCGGAGAAATACCCGCCGAGGAACTGGCCGACAACGCCGAACAATAGTGCGATGGTGGTGAAAGAGCCTGCAAGCATGACCGCATCAAACCCGGCGATAGATTTTCCTACGCTTCCACTCAGATGCGTCGGAAGGAAGGTGACCACACCGCGGTAGATCAGACCGTTGAGCACACCGATAATCAGGACCAGCCCGAGGGGCAGGAGGTATGGCTTGATTGAAGGTGGAATCTGGACCGGAGCCGGTTCGCCACTCTCTGTCAAGTTGCGAGTAACGGCAGGAAGCCGCAGAAACAGCACGGCCAGTATCAGTGCGGGAACTGCCATCAGGCCATACGCGTACCTCCACCCCAGGCCCGAGGCTATCGCACCCGCAATGAAAGGCCCGAGCGCGAGTCCGATATTGCCGCCCGTACCCAGGTATGCGAAGCCGAGCCCGGTATTCGTGGCCGCGCGCGAGACGAATGTCATCGCCACCGGATGGAAGATGCCGAGCGCGATACCGAGACCGGCCATTCCAATGCCGAGCGAAACGGTGCCCGTGGCGAAAGCGATAAGCACCCCGGCACCCGCCACCGCAAGAGAACAGTAGCCGAGTAGTCTGGTTCCACTCGCCCGGTCAGCCATCACGCCAACAGGAAGTGCGGTCGTGCCGTACGCAAATCCGAACACGTTTGCGATGACGCCAAGCGTCACGAGGGTGATTCCCAGCTCATCGGCGACCGACACCAGTACGACACCGTAGGAGAGCTCGAGTACATGGACGAGACCGTGAAATACTGATACGTATGCGAGGCCTCGTTTCTGCTCTCCGACGGACGCCATCGTACGGTCTTCTCCTCTTTAGACGATTCCTGGGGTGCTGCCAACAGAACAGGAAATTGAAACGCGAACGGAGTCTACCACAGACGAATCGACTACGACTACGCAGCGGCTACCGGATCGCAAACGGCGCGCTTTCGTGCCTCGATGAGCTTGAAGATGCCCGAGCGCCCTTCGGTGATGCGTTCGATATCAAGTCCAGCGCCGTGGACTCCCTCTATGGTCTGCCGGTTGATATTCTCCGCTGCGAGCCAGGCGATCGAAGGATTCACAAGATTCATGATACGGGCGGTCAACGGCTTGTCACTAAGGACGTGCTCAAACAGCACTACCTTGCCTCCGCGGCGGCAGACCCGCGCCACCTCGTTAAGCCCCGCTGCCGGGTCAGGCACCGAACAGAAGATACATGTGCCAATCACGGTGTCGAACGAATCATCCGCAAACTCAAGGCTTTGTATGTCCATCTGCACCAGGCGCACCGTGGAGCCGAGCCGCTCTGCGCGCTGCCTTGCCCGCAGTAACATCTGCCCGCTTATGTCAACAGCGGTGATGTTCGCACCGGAGGGATGAAGCAGCAGGTTTTTGCCGGTGCCAACTCCAAGCTCGAGGATCTCGCTCCCCTCCACTTTGTCCCAGGCAAGTTCCTTCCACCCCTTGTACAGCAGGCGCTCCAACACTCCCTCAACCACGTCATAGACAGGTGCTGCACGGTTGTACCGTCTCCTGACTCTTTCAACGGGTCCCGTGAAATCGCGGTGCATAAAGGTATTATGAATTATCAAGGCAGTGAACCGCACATCAGCAAAGACAGATGCGTGATCCACCTGCGCCTCTGGCACATCTACGAACTATCACGTATCATCTGAATGAACCCGTCACAGAGCGGGAGCGGACAGCCAAGTACATCCGGGAGGTGTTTAGCTATGGCGAAACTCGTTACAGGGGGGACCGGATTCATAGGCGCAGCGCTGGTGGACCAGCTACTCGAGCGTGGTGACGAAGTAATCGTTCTCGACCGGGCTCCTACAACACACTGGGACAATGCCAGCCGAAAACCGGAAGTCATCCTCGGCGACATTACGGATTGGCCACAGGTCATGAATGTCTTCACGAACCATAAGCTCGATTGTGTCTTTCACCTGGCAGCGATGCTGAGCCTGCCTTCGGAAGCCAATCCGTGGGCGGCGTTCCAGGTCAACGTAGTTGGAACCAGGAACATGCTGGAAGCGGTCCGGCTGTTCGGGCCCAACAAACTCATCATGGCCAGTACCACGGCCACGTTCGGACTGGACATCGAGGACCCCGAGATTACAGATACGACGCTTCAACGGCCAACCACCATGTATGGTTCGACCAAAGTATTCGGCGAACTGCTCGGCAGGTTCTTCCGTAAGAAGTTCGGGACCGATTTCCGGTCCGTGCGCATTCCGTCGCTGGTTGGGCCATTGATAAAGACCCGGGCCATCGGCCAGTACAATTCGTGGATGATTGAGGCAGCCGCTCAGGGCAAGCCCTATTCCTGCTACGGACTGCCCGACCGCGGACTCCCGCTTATCTACTACAAGGACACAGCCGCGGCGTTCGCAGTCCTCGCGGACGCGCCGATGGACAGCATCAAGACGCTGAACTACAACATCGCCGGAGTGAACAAGTCCGTGCCGCCGCAGGAGATCGAGGAGTCGATAAAGAAGTTCATACCCGACGCCGACATATCGTACGACCCTGACGACGTAGTGATTCAGTACTTCAAGACGCTGAAATTCGATGCCCTGAACGACACACCTGCACGTGAGGAGTGGGGATGGAAGCCTCAGTTCGGCAGCGTCGACGCTATCGTCGAGGACTTCATAAAGGAAGTCCGCGCTCACCCGAAGTGGTACCGGTAGACGACTGACCTGCTACAACGCGCCCGGAATGCGGCGCAGAAGGTTGTCTTCTGCGCCGCATCTGTGTCACTCACTGCAGCCGGATTTCTGTCCGCTCGACCAAATAGGGTATCCTTTACCTACCAGACCGAGTCGAATACTACACCGATCCCTGACCCCACCAGGAAGCGCACGTTCAGCATGCTGACATCCTGCCAATTAAGCGCCGGAAATGATGTCAGAAGAATCGCATGCGATGGGATAAGTCGCCGGTCAACAAGGCATAATACTGAGAGAGGACTGTGCACCCTTTTCTCGAAGAAGCATCCAAGAGACTCTATGAACGTACTGCGGCCGTGAACCGCATCTCAGTGATAATCAGGCCTATCAACTCTGGAGGTAGATCAATTGGCAGTAAAGGGCAACAACGGCAAGAATGAGA
>CAZKHH010000013.1:27891-31618 GCA_964552485.1 uncultured Dehalococcoidales bacterium
TCAACTCTGGAGGTAGATCAATTGGCAGTAAAGGGCAACAACGGCAAGAATGAGAGTGTGAGCTACAACCGATCCCTGGGAGGAATCATACGGAATGAAACCCAGGCCTTCATCCCGGTGAAGGTTGTTTACACCCCCGACGATATTAAGGATGTCGACTATGACCGCGACCTGGGTGACCCCGGCACATTTCCTTTCACACGCGGCGTCTATCCGGAAATGTATCGGAAACAACTATGGATCAAGTCGTTCATCGTCAGCTACAGCACGCTTGAGGATACGAACCAGGCGTTCAAAGAGTACCTGGCCAACGGACAAACCGGGTTGCGGCTTCTTGCCGATCTGCCTATCCAGTCCGGCCTCGACCCCGACCATCCTTCGTCCTGGAACGCCATGCTCTGCGGCGGCATCTCCTCCTATGCGCTCGAGACGTACGAGAAGATGCTGGACGGGCTGCCGATGGAGGACGTCGACTACGAGCTTGCCCACATGGGCATGTCCAGCTTCCTCTGCTTCTATTCTTACCTCGTGGCGATCATGGAGAAACAGGGTCTGGACATTTCAAAGCTTCGCGGCGCGTCTATCAACGACCCTTTCAGGTCGAAGATAGTCTACGGCTGCCCTGACTTCCCGACCGAGATCGACCGGCGGATCTGCCTCGATCTCATCGAGTTCGCCGTCAAGAATACTCCGAAATGGAAAGCGTATGCGCCTAACGGCGTCGACCCGCAGCAGTCCGGCCTGACCGCCGTACAGGAGGCAGCGCACGTGCTCGCCGTAGCCACGGCCGTCTATACCGACCTTATCAACGAGCGTGGCATCAGTCTCGACGAGGTAGGACCGACCGTCTTTTCGATGGACGCGGAATCAGACTTCTTCGAGACACTCTGCATGTTCCGGGCGACCCGGCGCATGTGGGCCAAGATTGCCAGGGACAAGCTCGGCGCCAAGACAGCCAAGGCCCAGAGCCTGAGAATCGGTATCAGGACGTCCGGACTATCTCTTCAGACGCAGAAGCCGCTCAACAATGCGGCCAGGGTTACCCTGCAGATCCTGAGCTGCGTGCTTGGCGGGGTCAACTCTCTCGATGCGTCCAGCATCGATGAGGCTATCGGCCTGCCATCCAGGGAGGCGCGCCTGTTCAACCTCGATACGCAGCACATCGTGACCCACGAGGCCAATGTGCCGTTGGTGGCCGACCCGCTCGGAGGTTCTTACTACGTAGAGTGGCTGACCAACAAGATAGAAGAAGAGGCAAACAAGCAGCTCCAGAAGATAGAAGAAAATGGTGGAATGTGGAAGTGTCTTGAGTCAGGCTGGCTCCGGCAGCAGATCGATACGAGCCGGATGAGGGTCCAAGCCGAGATCAACGAAGGGAAGCGCCTCATCGTCGGCGTCAACGCGTTCCAGGGCGAAGAGGGACCCATCAACAAGGAAATCGAGAACTGTGCCTACCGGGTGCCCTCGAAGAAGATGCGACAGAAGACGATTGCCGATGTGAGGAAACTGAGGAAGACGCGAGACCCTGAGAAGGTGAACGCCACCATCAAGGAACTGTACAGTGCTACCAAGGAAGGTAGGAACATAGTCCGCGCAACCATCGAGGCGGCAAAGGCGGGTGTGACCGTCGGAGAGACCGTGGGAGTCATCCGCATGGCCTACGGATATGGCTACGATCCCCTGAACCAGATTGAAGCTCCCGGATTCATTACTAATCTGCTTGGAGGCAACTAGTGGCAGTCAAACAGAAGACAATACGTGTAGTGCTCGGCAAAGTGGGATGCGACATCCACGAGAGAGGCGCCCTGGTACTGGCCCGGGCTTTCAGGGATGCCGGCATGGAGGTCATCTACCTTGGCAGGTACCAGACCGCGGAGGCGATCGCCAAGACCGCAGTAGATGAAGACGCGAGCGTCGTCGCGCTGAGCGACCATACCGGAAGCATGCGCTACATCGCGGCAGACGTCGTAGATGCACTCAAGAAGCATGGCGGCAGTGATATTCCGGTGGTTGCAGGCGGCCTGATACCGAGGAAAGACCTTCCGTTCCTCGAGAAGCTGGGCGTGACGGGCAATTTCGGCCCCGGCACGGCGCTGCCGGTCGTGATCGAGCACCTTGAAAAGACAGTTGCCGAGCGCGACGCCAGCGACGAGGCCTGATAATCATGGCACAGGACAAATCAACGCGCCTCGAGAAGGGCTATGCCCAGGTCTATACCGGCAACTGCAAGGGCAAGACCACCGCTGCTCTCGGCCTTGCCTTCCGCGCCATGGGCAGCGGCATGAAGACGTACATCGGGCAGTTCATGAAGGGACAGCAGTACGGAGAGCTCGAGTCGGCGCGGATGGTAGCCCCTTACATCACCATCGAGCAATACGGAAAGCCGGAGCTGGTGCACGTCGTCGATCCGCCCCTGCAGGAAGACATCGACATGGCGCAGGAAGGCCTGCGCAAAGCGCGGGCGGCCATGATGTCAGGCGAGTACGACATCATCGTGTTCGATGAGATTCTGACGGCGCACTGTTTCCACCTTATCTCACTCGAAGATATGCTGGAGTTGCTGAAGGCTCAGCCCGACTGCGTGGAGATAGTGTTCACCGGTCGGTACGCCCCGCAGGAAGTGATCGACGCCGTCGACCTGGTTACGGAGATGGCTGAAGTGAAGCATTACTACTCGCAGGGAGTGTGTGCCCGGAGGGGTATAGAACTTTAGGCAAACAGGCTTACGCATAGCGCGTGAGCACGGCGACCCACTCACAGGAGAGACGTCATAGTGGAGACAACAGCAACACTGAGCAAGAAGACAGCACACCTGTTAGACCAGATGCTGGCAGGCAACAAGCGCGCCCTGTCGAGGCTGATCACCATCGTCGAAAACGATGACGAAGAGAGCCACCGGGTGCTGCGCCACCTCATTCCGCCGGGAAAGGCCCACAGGGTGGGTGTGACCGGCCCTCCGGGAGCGGGGAAGAGCACGCTTGTCAACCGGTTGACCGCGTACGCCAGGCGAGACGGCCTTCGTGTCGGTATCATTGCTGCCGATCCGAGCAGTCCGTTCAGTCACGGAGCGGTGCTGGGCGACCGGGTACGGATGACTCAGCACTATATGGATGATGGAGTGCATATCCGGAGCATGTCCACCAGAGGGAGTCTCGGCGGTCTTCCCACAACAGTCCACGGCGTCATCAAGCTGATGGACGCAGCCGGAATGGACCTTATCCTGGTGGAGACGGTAGGTGTCGGGCAGATGGAGCTCGACATCATGGAGAACGTCGATACGGTCATAGTCGCGCTCGTCCCAGAGGCGGGAGACGATGTGCAGGCGATGAAGGCCGGCCTGATGGAGATAGCGGATGTCTTCGTCGTGAACAAGGCCGACCGGCCAGGTGCCGACAGCATGGCGGTCGAGATAGGCAACATGCTGATGCTCTCGAGCCAGGACAGTAGCTGGGAGATACCGGTGCTCGCCACACAGGCCGAGAACGACATCGGCGTTGAAGAGTTGTATACGCAGGTCTGGCGCCATCGCGAGGCGGGGATGGAAAGCGGCATACTGGAAGTGCGCAGGACCAGGCAGCGACGCAATGAGCTGACGGCAGTGCTGCAGAAGATGGTCGTCCAGGAGTTCATGAACGCGGTCTCTTCAGACCCGCGCGTGTCTGACTACGTGTCGCAGATGAACGACGGTGAACTCACTCTGTATGAGGCGGCGGAGAAGATATACGAC
>CAZKHH010000014.1:0-29975 GCA_964552485.1 uncultured Dehalococcoidales bacterium
GCTCTTCGTCCGGGTTCTCCGCACTGCGTATCTCACGCGCGAATATCACGCTTGCGGCTGTCTCCGCACCGACGATGGAGACTCGAGCGGTGGGCCAGGCGAACACGAAGTCCGCCCCTATCGATTTGTCGAGCATCCCGTAGTGTGCTCCTGCATACGACTTCCTGAGGATGACCGAGATCAACGGCACAGATGCGTCCGCCCACGAGAACAGAAGCTTGGCGCCGTGCCTGAGGATTCCGGCCCAGTCCTGCTGTGAGCCGATGAGGTAGCCGGGGCAGTCTACCAGGGAGACCAGCGGGATGCTGAACAGGTCGCAGAACCGTATGAACCGTGCGAGCTTATCGCACGCATCGATGTCGAGCACGCCTGCCTTTGCGGTCGGTTGATTTGCCACCAGCCCCGCAGGCCGCCCTCCGAAGCGCGCGAAACCGCATAGTGCATTGCTGGCGAAATGGGGCAGAATCTCCACGAATTCGCCATCGTCGGTTATGGACCGGATTACGCTGCGCATATCGTATGGCTTTGTCGGGTGGTCGGGGATTACGGAATTGAGCTCAGGATTCTTCCTCCCGGCAGGGTCGGCACATTCCCTCACCGGTGCGTAATCCTGGTTGTTCGAAGGAAGGTAGCCCAGCAGCTCCTTACACCTGTCGATACACTCCTCATCCGAGTCGGCGACGATATGGCTCTGGCCGGACTTCGCAGCGTGGGCCCTCCAGCCGGACAGCGCCTCCAGCGAGATATCCTCGCCTGTCTGTGTCTTCACGAACGCCGGGCCGGCGATGCCCATGAATCCCGTCTTGCTGTTCTGGATGACGAAGTCCATCATCACGGGATGGTATGCCTGTCCGCCAAGGCATGGCCCGAGCAACAGCGAAATCTGTGGAATGATGCCGGATGCCTCGATCTGCGCCCGGAATGTCCACCCGTATGCCTCGAGCGTGTCCATGCCCTCGTGCAGTCGTGCTCCGGCGGAGTCGTTCATCGTCACGAACGGCCAGCCCTTGTCTTTCGCGAAGCGTATGGCGTAGGCGAGCTTCCGGCCATGGTATTCGCCGAACGTCCCCATCATGGCGGTGAAGTCTTCCGCCGCAGCAACGACCATGCGTCCCTTCACCTTTCCGAATCCGGTGATAATACCTTCCGCCGGAATCTCGCGGCGGTCCATACCGAAGGCAGTCGTGCGGTGCTTGACCCACATTCCAATCTCGGTGAAAGTGCCCGGGTCAAACAGGTATTCGAGTCGCTCGCGGGCAGACATCTGCCCCTTATCGTGGCGCTCTTCGATGGCCTTGGAGCTGCCCATCTCGAGAAGTGCGCTTCTGCGTTGCTGCCATTCCTCGATGCGCTCCTGCGTGCTTTTCTGGCCGCTCGGTTCCATGTTCCTCCATCCCTGCGTGCCCGTATGCGTCTTCGTAGAGGACGCAGGATGTGTATCTATAACATTCCCCACCCTCACGTTCAAGAGGTGGATGCGATTCGGACTAACCTGACCTCTCCCTGTACCGCTACGTGCTCGTGCAGGATGGCGACTGCTCCCGTGACGCCCTTGATATCTGTTGCCATACGTACGGCAGCTGACAGATCGTCCGTTGTTCGTACACGATTGCACATGACGGTTGCCACAGCATCTGCCAGCGCTGTCGAGAGCGCGGTGACCGCGCATGCGTTCGCGCTGCCGAAACTGAGCGAATGACCGAATGTACCGGTCGATGTGCACACTCCGACCGTCTGGTTCGGTCCGATGGCGATGCCCACGCGTCCGGAGAGTTGTGACGACCCGGCATACAGGGCGACCGTCCTCGTTGCGCGCGTACTGATGAACAGATCGCCGCCATTCTCTACTATGACCTCGGCACAATGTTCCAGCAGGTCTCTGCCCACGGCCTCGGCTATTGCCCCGGCCACCGCAGACATCGGGCCGATGCCGGCATTCCACCCGGCGTCGGCCATTGTGCGCACGATGGCAGGAGCTTCGTCAGGCATGTCGACCGGTTGCAGGCTTGTGGCGAATCGAGGGTGAGTGTTCAGATATGTCTCGACCGTGTGACGATGGTGTGCCACCGAGTCGAGAGCTTCACGTCGGACGTCGCGAGTCGCGCGTACAAGCAGATCCGTCTGACATGATACGACAGTGAACGTAACGAGATTGCCGGCTTCTATGGTGCGCCTGTAGATGCTGCGGCTGCTCAATAGACCACCGTGCTAGAACACGATGCTCATGGCCCGGGGCGGACATGCCTTCACACACAGTCCGCACAGGACGCACTTCTCCTGGTCGAATGCGACCTTGCGCGTCGTTGGGTCCACCACGAATGCCCCCGCCGGGCACACCGTCACGCATGCGCCACAGTGTGTGCAGCGGTTCTCATCGCGCATCACATCCTGACTGAGAGGCTGTATTTCGACACCGGTATCCTGCAGGTACTGGATGCCTCGCTCGTAGTCGCCGCGATCACCGATGAGTTCAAGCATGAGAAGGCCTTCCTGGCCGGGCGACACCGAGGCCTTGAGGATATTGAACATCAGGTTGTAATCCCTGGCAAGCCGACAGACTACCGGCTGGCCGGTAACCCGTGGCGGGAAATGAAGGACGATGCGTCTTGATACCTTCACTGCTGTTCCTTTACCCGGATAGTGGACGTTCCTGGAGGTGGTGGTAACCGACGTCCGAGTCCCGGCCGGGAATGGGTGCAGACGGTGCTGTAAGCTGGAACGCACCATTCGATATCCATTCCTTGAGCGTCAAGGCAATCTCACGCGAGCGAGAGTAACTCGTGAGCGATGAAGTAGGGACGTCTCTGCCATTGATGCTGATCGTGCCGCTCTTCAATTGCGCGTATGAGACCTCCCCAAGCGAGCCTGGCTCACGCTGCGGCTGATTGTACGAGTAGTCAATTACGGGGGCTTTGATGTCACTGTCGGTCACGAGCGTGTGGCGAAGTGCGTCCTCGTTCAGAATTGGAATCGGTACACCGACACCCACCGTGAGTGTCACGCCGTAGCCGAGCATGCTCGTGCCCACGAGCCAGCGAGGGCTCATCCGCTTGAGGTCGCCTATCAGCGATAAAGTGCCCCCCGGGACTGTGGGGACATCATTGTCGCCGCGCGGCACATGGGGATTGTGCTGTGTGCCATGCCACGCGACATAACCCACTCCCCCTCCGAGGAATATCCTTGTGCCTATGCCGATGCTCTCGTAGTCGGGGTCGTTGAGCAACGGTGACAATTCGCCGGCGGTGGCGTAGTTCGCATTACCAAGGTTCGGCTTGAGCACTCCCATGTACGTGTAGATGATGCGTTCGCTCGCATTTACGGCCACCGCGTAGTTCTGATAGGCGTTGCGGATGTCGAACAGCGTTGCGCTGTTCAGGTCCGCCAGGTTTATGTACGTCTCGAGCTTTCTGCGGGGATAGCAGTCGGTTCCGTATCCGGTTGCCTCGAGTCTGATGTCCTTCCCTGCGACCAAATCCTCTATGACGTGAGCGCCACCGTACCGGAATTCACCCGGATAGATCTTGTTCCGGGGGTCGTCATCAGGCAGGGCCCCGGCTCCAAGAAAAAGGTCCACCGCCGCGATGGCCGCGTATGCCGGCACATCGTTCAGTGTTGTCCTGCCGCCTCCAAGCTTGATGCGCGGCTTTGAGTGTCCGATGTTCATGAAGAGGCCCGAGGAACACATCGCACCGAAGGTGCCCGTGGTCACAACGTCGACCGTGCGCACTGCCTTGTCGAAACCCTCTCGGTCGGCGTACCCGATGACCTCTTCGGCTGTCAGTACTACTGCCTGGCCAGCCGCAATCTTCTCGTTTATCTCGGCTATGGTCTTGGTCACAATCAAGGCTCCATGCAGGGGCTATTGTGCTATTTCTTCAGCTCCGCTATACAGAGGTCAGCTATCTTCTTGCCCGAGAGCAGCATTCCTCCGAAAATGGGGCCCATCCTCGGCGCTCCGAACACTGCGTTGCAGGCCATGCCTGCTACGAACAGGCCAGGGTAGACTTCGACCGAGTGCTCGGGAATGGTCTTCTCAGCGACCTCGGCCCACATTGACCGTTCTCCCATTATCGTCCCATCTTCCGTGCATAGTTTGCCGCAAGCCTTGTTCACGACAAGGTGACATACCTCACAGGCATGCCCTGTTGCGTCGACGACGTATCGGGACCTGACAGCGAGGGGATCGATGTGCAGCCTGGCCATCTCGACAGCGCTCCAGTTCAACACAAGGCCGCTCACCCGGTTGTTTTCCCTGATTACGACGTCTTCAACGCTCACGAGATTGAATATCTTGGCTCCGGCTTTCACTGCCTGCGAGCACAGGGTCGACGCCATTTCGACCGCGTCGGCAGTGTGGTAGTCGGGCTGATACTGAGTCGTGCGGACTCCAATATCGTCAAGGATCTTCTTGCCTTCATCCTGCACGACCACATGGTTGAACATCATCCCGCCGCCCCAGATGCCACCTCCGATGCTCAGCTTCCGTTCGAAAACCGCGACCTTGACGTCTGCATTTGCGAGATAGTACGCAGCAGTCAGACCGGAGGGCCCGGCTCCGACAATGGCAACGTCCATCTCGAGATAATCGAGCAACTCCCGAGTGTATGTCTCTACTATTGCGCGCGAGATTGTGACTTCGTCCATCAGTGAAGACTCCTTGAGGTTTGTGTGCCGCGCCGGGCGCGGCACGTTTGGTTAGTATACTCCTCACGTGCGACGGTTTGCCAATTACGCCGCTCAGACGGGCATACGCTATGGATACTCCCGGTTCTCTTCGAGTCGCGAAGATGTGTCACTAATCCATTGGACGAGTACACTCTTTGACACGCATATAGTGCGATGCTACGATATGGCCGCGTTGCGTATGCTATCGACCCGTAGCAATTTAAACATGTGTGAGCGGCGAGTCATTCGGGGTCGGGATAGCACCTGAAGTGGACGAACCTGCCAGTTGGCTTATACCTGCATTCCTCCTCTGTCTGTTGCTCTCGGGCTTCTTCTCGAGTGCTGAGTCGGCGTTCATCTCGCTCCAACGGATCCGGGTGCATTACCTTCACGAAAGTGGCGCTCGCGGCTCGGCTGAGCTCGCGCGGGTTCTGGACAGGCCCGAGCGGTTGCTTGCGACCGTGCTGCTGGGCAACAACCTTGTAAACATAGCAGCCGCCACTATCGGCACCATCTGGTCTGTAGCTGTCTTTGGTCTTCCCTGGGGGCCGGTCATCGCCACAGTTGGCGTGACGGCCATTGTGCTGGTGTTGGGAGAACTACTTCCCAAGACCATCGCGGTTCACCATGCCGAGACACTCGCGCTGAACTATGTTATCCCCATCCGCGCCTTCGAGATGATGCTGTATCCGTTTGTGAGCCTCCTGGCCCGCATCGGATTCGGGTTCCGGCGCCTTGTGACCGATGCTGAAGTCAAGCGGACGATGGTCAGCACAGGTGAGTTGCGCTCCGCCATTGATGTGGGCGAGAGCGAGGGGGTCGTTGAGGAAGACCAGGCCGAGATGCTGCACAAGGTGCTCGAGTTCACAAATCGTCCGGTCAGCAAGGTAATGGTGCCTCGCACTGAGATAACCTGGATCTCCGCGCAGACAAAACTCAGCGATTTCATGAGCATATACGCCGAGCGGCCCTACAGCCGGTTCCCGGTGTTCCAGGATTCCACTGACAATGTTATCGGCGTCCTTTCTTCCAAGGATGTCTTGATGAAGCTCACGGTATCGTGTGACACGGAAGACATAGTTGTCGATGATCTCATTCGTCCGGCCTTCTTCGTGCCGGAGAATATGCTGCTCGGTAGGCTGCTCTCCGAGATGCGCGATCTTGGCCACCACGTCGCTCTTGCCGTTGACGAGTATGGTGGTGTCGCAGGCATGGTTACCCTCGGGCTTCTCACTGAGGAAGTTGTGGGAGAAATCAAAGATGAACTGGGCAACGAAGATGAGGATTTCGTTGTCACCGGTGCAAACACATATAAACTTGATGGGGGCTACAGGGTTGAGGATGCGAATGAAGAGCTTGAACTCGGCCTGCCGGTAGGCGATTATGAGACTGTCGCCGGGTTCATCCTCAGTTACATGGGACGGATACCCCGTGAAGGGGAGCAGCTCAAGTATGGCGACCTGAAGATAGTTGTGTCCGAGATGCGTGGTATGAAGATAGAGAAAGTCATCCTTACCAAGGATGGCACTACCACGACGAGCAGCGGTCGGCGGGAGTCGACGTGGGGTGGGGATGCAGCGTCTTCGCGTTAGGTATGGCCGGGGAGAGGCCGCCAGGTTCATCTCTCACCTTGACATGATGCGTGCATGGGAACGCGTCTTTCGGCGTGCCGCCATCCCACTTGACTATACGAAAGGCTACACACCTCATCCGAGACTTGCAGTGGCCTCCCCTCTTCCTGTCGGATTCACGAGTTCGGGCGAACTGATGGATATCTGGCTCCGCAAGTGGCTGCCTCCCGATGCCGCCTATATGTCGGTCATCGTACAATTGCCGCAGGGATTCACTCTCGATACGGTTGAAGAGGTGCCCGGGACACTCGGCTCTCTGCAGTCCAGGGTCTGTGCCGCACGGTATTTGTGTGGCGCCCGCCATCCAGGCGGAATCGAAGTGGCACGTCGATCTATCTCTTCCTTCCTGGAGTGCGAGTCTTATCTACACGAATACGCGCGTGGTGAGCAGATGAGGTCTGTTGACCTTCGGCCGTTTGTGCTGTCGCTCGATGCCGACGATGGAAACGACGATGTGTGCGCTGTCAGTCTTCATGTCCGCCATGGTCAATCCGGCAGCATACGCCCCGACCATCTGCTCGAGGCGCTTGGCTTCATCACGCCGCCCGAATACATTCACCGGACTGAATTGACGATTCAGCCCTGAGACGGCGGCTACCATCAGCAGGAAGGTTGGATTGCACGAACCCACTCGATCTGATTCTGCGAGGAGGCAGCACGGTTGAGACTCATTCTTGTCCGACACGGTGAAACCGTCTGGAATAGCGAACGCCGCGTGCAGGGTGGCGGCAAGGATACCGAGCTTAGTGCGAACGGCAAGCACCAGATAGCGCAACTGGCCCACGTCCTGAGGGATGAGCAGATTGACCTCATTCTGTGTAGCCCACTTCAGCGCGCCGTGCGCACAGCCGAGTCCATCAATGCGAATCATGGAGCCACCGTGCTGACCGATGAGCGCTTGAAGGAAGTGAATGTCGGCGAGTTTGACGGACTCTCTACGCTTGAAATGTCCAGGACCTTCACCGAGCTGTTGCTCGAGTGGTGGAAAGGCGGCCGCGAGCGGCTTCCCGGTGGAGAAAGCTTCATCGAGTTGCAGGATCGGTGCTGGGAAGTTGTGAGCCCCCGTATCGAGGCCCATTCGCACGAGACTCTTGTGGTCGTCAGCCACTATTTCGTGACGCTCGCGATTATATTCAGAGCCCTCGGCTTGCCCCTCGAGATGCTTGTGAGGTTCCGTATGGATCCCGCGAGTATCTCCGAACTTGAGTTTGGCGCGTTCGGCCCCCGGCTCTCGCGTTTCAACGACCGTTCCTATCTGTTCATGTGATGACTGGACCTGAAGCATCGTGCGCCCGTGAAATAGAAGCCCGTGTTCTCGGATTCATCCGGGCTTACTCCCTCCTGTCGCCGGGCGATATCGTTGTGGCGGGTGTCTCGGGTGGCGCTGATTCTCTCTGCCTGCTGTACGTGCTGCAACGACTGCAGGAGCAGCTCGGAGTCGGGGTTCATGTGGCCCACCTGAATCACATGCTGCGCGGTGATGCAGCCCGGGATGAGGTTGAATTCGTGGCCGGACAGGCTGCAGCAGTGGGCGTTCCGTTCACTCAAGAAGAGATTGACGTGCAGGCGTACGCACGCGTGAACGCCATGGGCATTGAGGAGGCGGCCCGTCATGTGCGGTACGCGTTTCTTCACGAAGTGGCGGAAACCGTCGGCGCAGGCTATGTCGCGACAGGACACACGCGTGATGACTCGATAGAGACGGTCATAATGAACATCATCCGCGGCACCGGTATTCACGGTCTTCGTGGCCTCGACGCAGCATCGTCTGTGCCGGTTGGCCCGACAATCCTGCCGGAAAACCACTCCATCAGGCTGATCAGACCACTGCTTGAACTGTCACGCTGTGATACCGAGGCGTACTGTGGTGCGATGCGTCTTGAACCGAGGATGGACGCGAGCAACGCCTCTCCGGAATTCTTACGCAATCGCGTCAGACACCAGGTGCTGCCACTGTTACGTCAGGTGAATCCAGGATTCGACGATGCAACTCTCCGTCTGGCTGTGACGGCACGAGAAGATGACGACCTGCTTGTGCGGCAGTCTGATGCACTCTGGGCGCGCATCGCAGAGGTAAGCCAATCTCATGTATGCCTGCAAAGTGATGTATTCGTGGACGCTCCGTCTCCGCTTCAGGTTCGAGTGGTGAGACGCGCGTTCGAGCTCCTTGCTGGAAGCGCGAGGGACCTTACGATGGCGCACATCCGGGCAATACAGTCGCTCTCCTCAGGCCCGGGAGGCAAGACAATACGTGTGGCGCATGGCATCGTGTGGCGCAAGGAAGGAGAGAGTCTTCTGGCCTTTGTGCGCGGATCCGATCCCACTGCGGCTGAGGCTGTTATGCCTGCGCAACCCGTGCCCCTCAGTATCCCCGGCGAATCCGTGATTGCCGGATGGCGCGTCACAGCCGAAATCCTGGACACTGTTCCTGCCGGTGTAGAGTCGGATCTTGAGGCCGTATTTGATGCGGAGCGGGTTGGCACGGACGTCTCGGTGCGCCGGCGAAGACCCGGCGACCGAATGCGACCGCTGGGCATGAGCGGTTCGAAGAAGCTCCAGGATTTGATGGTCGATTGTAAGGTGCCGGCGGTGGCCCGTGACGGTGTGCCGGTCGTCTGTGCGGGCGAGGGTATTGTCTGGCTTGTTGGATGCCGGGTTGACGACCGCTTCAAAGTCGCGCCGTCGACCCGCTCGGTCCTGCGGCTTTCTTTTGCACGTGCCTCTGCATAGCCGGCCCCGTCACGAACGAATGCGGGCATACGCTATACTGTACGCATGGACACCATCCTACTCATCGACAAACCCAAGGGAATCACCTCTGCCAAAGCGGTTGCACTCATCAAGAAGCAAGTCAAGGTCAAGGTCGGTCACACGGGAACGCTCGATCCTCTTGCTACCGGGCTGCTCATCGTCCTTACGGGTAAACGGACCAAGCAGGCGGGCGCCTTCCTCCATATGGACAAGACCTACACCGTGGAGGCGATGCTTGGAGTCACTACGACCACGTATGACGTGGCCGGTGATACGGTGAAGACCTGTGACCGCCCGGTGACCCGCGAGGAAGTTGAGCAGATTCTGGGGGAGTTCACAGGAGATATTCAGCAGGTACCACCCGCGTTCTCGGCCAAGAAGCTCAAGGGGAAGAAGGCTTACGAACTCGCACGACAGGGCGTCAATGTTGACATACCGGCTGCCAGTGTGACCGTGTATTCCCTCCGGCTTCTGTCCTTTGACTACCCGCATTTCAAGCTGCAATGTGACGTATCGTCGGGTTTCTACGTGCGGAGCCTCGTTCACGATATCGGCGAGAGGCTGGGAGCAGGCGCTACTGTTATCGAGGTCAGGCGGCTCAAGGTTGGTGCTTATAGCGTAGAAAACGCACGGCCGCTCGACGACCTGCTTGAGGCCAGCACTGTACACGCGAACCAGTCCGTGCGTGCGCCGGAGTGACCGGGGACGGCACGTTCGCGTATAATTGCATTCCCGACCAGCGCATCTGGCGTTAGACTGGAGAGTCCCTCAATGGAGATCATTCCCGCAATCGACCTCAGGCACGGTGCGTGTGTGAGACTGTTCCAGGGAGACTATTCCCGCGAGGAAGTATTCGCTACCGACCCTGTGGCCGTTGCCGAACGATGGCGCGAGGCAGGAGCCACCATGGTGCATGTGGTTGACCTTGATGGTGCTGCCGCAGGCGAGCTCGTGAACAGGGATGCGATAGCCCGAATCCTCTCCTTGCCCGGAGTCCGTGTGGAGGTGGGAGGTGGTATCCGTGCATTCAGCGACGCCAACTGGCTCATGTCGAATGGTACGGAGCGGGTCATTCTTGGCACTATCTCCGTTGAGCAACCGGCACTCGTGCGGCAGCTTGTGGATACATTTGATGGTGCGATAGTCGTCAGCCTGGATGCACGTGATGGCCGCATTGCCACTCGTGGGTGGCTGGTGGATACGCAGGTTGATGTGTCGAACCTGTGCGAGAAGATGCGCGAGGCAGGTGTTTCAAGGTTCATCTATACGGACGTACGCCGGGACGGGACTCTTACGGAACCCAATTTTGATGCTATCGAACGCCTGGTTGCGAGCACCGATGCGCCCGTTGTGGCTGCAGGTGGCATAACCACCATTGAGCATGTAGCACGGCTGCGGAACATCGGTGCAGCAGGGGCTATTCTCGGCAAATCGATTTACACGGGCTCGATAGACCTGAGAGAGGCTATCGACCTGTATGGAGGCTGAATTGTTGAAACTGGACAAGCAGGGGCTGGTCCCCGCCATCATTCAGGACGCTGAGAGCAAGGATGTCCTGATGCTCGGATACATGAACAAGGAATCGCTCAAACGTACCGTCGAAAGCGGTGACGTGTGGTTTTACAGCCGCAGCCGGCAGGAACTCTGGCACAAGGGAGAGACATCCGGCAACTTCCTGCATGTCCGTCAAATCTACAAAGACTGTGATAGTGATACCATCCTTGTGATGGCCGATCCGGTCGGGCCCGTATGTCACCTCAATACACAGACTTGTTTCGTGACCGAAGGTGGGGAGATGCGGGGACTCGAAGCCGATGATACGGTCTAGCTGGCGGGGGTTTCGGACGGCCGTACCTCGTCGAACCCGGGCGCGTCCGGCTTCGTAGACTCCGGTCTGTCGAGTACTTCTTTCAGAGCGGCTATCGCTGCTTCAATCTGATTGTCGTCGGGTTTGCGGGTCACAAGCCTCTGTAGCAGCAAGCCGGGCGCGGTGACTATGCGCACCAGCAGATTGTCCTGGTGGTCCGCCGACCACTTGATGAATTCGTAGCTTACCGCTGCGATGAGCGGCAGCAGCAGTATACGCGAGATGATGCTTACCCAGAGTGGTGGCCGTCCCAGCAGCGCAAGGACCAGGATCGCCATCACCAGCACTACGAATATGAAGCTCGTGCCGCAGCGCGCATGAGAGGTCGAGTAGTCCTGTACCGCCCCTGGATCGAGTGGCACTCCTGCTTCGTACGCGTTGATGACGCGGTGTTCCGCTCCGTGATACGCGAAGACCCTCTTGATGTCAGGCATCAGGCCTATGACCGCGACGTAAATCACGAAGATGAGCAGACGGACAACCCCTTCGACGAGGTTGCTCACAAGGTCGGACGCGATATATGCATCGAGGCTGCGTGAGATGAGCAGTGGCAGAACGAAGAAGAGTCCTACTCCGAATGCAAGGCTTCCTGCTACGGCGAGCCATAGCAGCCCTTTTGGCATCTCCTCGCCTTCTTCGCCGGTAGCCGCCTTCTCAGCCGAGTAGAGCAGCGCCTGGGTCCCTATCAACAGTGTTTCAAGGAGGACAAGGATGCCACGAAACAGCGGGAGCTTTCGGAGTCGGCCCGTGTAGATGGACGGTATGCGGCGATGATTCGTCTCCAGTGTTCCGTCGGGAAGCCAGACTGCTGTGCCGATGTTGCGCGGGCCGCGCATCATCACTCCCTCTATGAGGGCCTGCCCTCCGTAGTGGAACCTGTCTGCCATTTCAGCTCACTTCAGAAAAAAAGGAAAGGAATGGCCCGCAATGAGGCCATTCCTTGTCGAGTTCAATTCCCGGGGACGCTCAGTCCTTGATACCGTACTTCTTCTTGAAGCGCTCAACACGGCCCATGGTGTCGACGATTCTCTGCTGGCCGGTGTAGAACGGATGGCAGGCACTGCAGATTTCAACGCGAATCTCCGGCTTGGTTGCTCCAATCGGGAACGTGTTACCGCAGAGGCATGTCACCTTGGCGTCGTCGTAGTACTTGGGATGTATCTTCTCTTTCATGGATATACGCTGACCCTCTTCTGGAACCTGGTGGCAACTTCAAACTTCACGTGGCCGTCCACAAGGGCGAACAGCGTGTGATCTCTTCCTACACCGACGTTGTTTCCGGGTCTCACGCTTGTTCCGCGCTGACGCACCAGTATGTTTCCGGCGCGGACGACCTCCCCGCCGTATTTCTTCACTCCGAGTCGCTTGGACTTGCTGTCGCGGCCGCAGCGAGTGCTGCCGCCGCCTTTCTTATGTGCCATCTCTAGTTCACTCTCCAGGCATTACAACGCGGTCAACTGTCAGCCGGGTATGCGTGGACCGAGCGCCGGTCTTCTTTCGATACCGCGTCTTGTTCTTGTAACGGAACACCGCTACCTTGTCGCCGCGCACGGTACCCATCGACGTGGCTACCACGCGGGCACCATCGATCACAGGCGACCCAACTTGAGTGCTATCCCCGTCGGATACCATCAGGACCCTCTCGAGCTCGACAGGTTCACCCTTGGCGATGTCAAGGAAATCGACATCCACAGTCTGGTTAGGACTGACTTTGTATTGTTTACCACCGGATTCGACTATGGCGTAAATGTCGGCACCTCCAGAACAACGGCGAATTGTAGCATCGCCCTGAACGCAGAGTCAACTTGCACTCTGGCTTTTGAGCCACCTGACGGCTTTCTCCATCGCCTCTTCATTGACCCGGAGCCTGTGAAGCCCACCGTCGATGATGTCTATTTGCTTGGGCTGCATTGCGACGTCGAAAAGCCTGTAGGCGTGTGAGACGGGCACGACCTCGTCGTCATCGCCATGTTGAAGCAATACCGGCCGTGGCGAGATATCCGCAATGCAGTTGATGGGAGAGACGGCCTTGAATCCCTGCGCCCACACCCCTTTATCGGGCGGAAAGGCAGGGTCTCTCACTATGCCTATCCGGCGCCATTCAGCCAGATGCTCGTCAAGTTTCGTGGCTGAGAGCAAATCGCGGAAATCCGCCGGTGCGGCGCACGATACCACCCCCTTGATGCGTGTATCCCGGGCCGCAACACACAGCGCTGTTGCGGCTCCTCCGCTGAAGCCCATGACGTACAGCCGTCCGGCATCCACCATCGGAGACCGCTCCATCTCGGACACGGCCTGCGCGAGGTCGTGTGTCCAGCCCACCATGTCGAAGTTCCCTTCGCTGGGTCCGGCCCCCCTGAAATAGAAGAAAAACACCGCGAACCCCTCGTCTGCGAACTTCTCTGCGAGAAGCGCATAGCCACGGTCCTCGGGCTCGTACGGACGTGCCGGAATACCGTGACAGATGATGAGGCCGGGGTGACTCGCACCGGGAGGAATGTAGAACTCGCCTGCAAGGCGCAGGCCATCACTTTTGAAACCGACAGTCTGCATCAGTTGGACTCCGGCGCATCCCTAATAGTAGTACGGGCGCCTTCCACGGTGCCTGAAGTAATAGCCGGCAGCCATGCCGAGCAGGAAGCCGCCAAGGTGCGCCTGCCACGCGATTCCCGCGATGAAGAAAGATATGAGCAGGAAGAACGTCATCGCGCCCCAGAGCGGGACCGGAACTGGCAGGGGGAAGACAATCACCGGCAGCTTTGGCGCGATGAGTGCCAGTGTTCCGCCGATTGCGAAGATAGCTCCCGAAGCCCCGACGCCAGGTATGTTCTGTGGCCCGAGGAGTATGTAGAGAATGTTGCCGGCGATACCCCCGATGAAATACAGCTTGAGGAAGTCCGCTTCGCCCACGAGCCTGAGCAGAAAGCTGCCAAGGAAGAAAAGGCTGATCATGTTGAAGAGGATGTGGTTGAAGCTGCCATGCGCAAACATGTTTGTCAGGATTGTCCATGGCCGCTCCAGTATCAGTGCCGGGGTGAGGCCAAGGAATTGAGTCAGTTCCGGGCGTAGCAACTGAAAGAAGAAGACGACGACGTTGAGTGCAACCAGGAAGAGAATGGCGTTCATTCCCGTGTCTTGTCGTGCGCGCATCGTCGACAGTATAGTCGAAGCGGGACAGCAGCTTCAATTCGAGCGGCTCAGACGTACAGCATGGCCACGGCGAAGCCGACGAGTGCACCTGCAACCACTTGTACGCGCGTATGTCCGACCAGTTCCTCAAGGAACTGGTCGAAGTCTCTGTGTGTCGGGGGCACGTGAACCAGAAGATGGGTCAGCACGCGCGACTGCCGGTCGACTGCCTGTCGCACGCCGGCGGCATCGTACATCACGACCGCAGCAAGGATGGCGGTGACGGCGAACAGTGCCGTATCGACCCCTTGCGTTACGCCCGTGGCCGTCGCCAGAGCCGCGACCAGTGCGGAATGAGCGCTTGGCATGCCGCCTGCTCCCACCAGCAGATGCGGATTCAACGTTCGCGATCTTGCCCAGTCGATGAGTGTCTTCAAGATCTGGGCGCTCAGCCAGCCGAGCGCTGAGGCAACGATAAGCTCGTTTGATAGCATCGTTCGGATTAGTTCCATGAAGCGGCTCCGTAGCACTGCACCCCGGGATGCAGATGATAATCATATTCGTGAAAGAGCGTCGTATCAAGCTGGCGCTATTGACACTCCATGGGGCCGATGGCATCATAACGCCTACTTTGCGCCTTCATCGTGACCGGCAAGAAAATCCATGCTTCGGACACAGGTGTCGCTAACGTGCCTGCTTCTTACGACGAATTGACGGCAGGGCAGGAATTTGCCCCTGTTGAGTACATGCTTGATCCCGATGCGGTTTCGTCCTACGTCGAGGCGGTCGGTGCTTCCCAACGTGACTATGTGCCGCCGCTTGCAGTTGCCGCGCGCGCTATTGCTTCACTGGCTGACCTGGTAGAGCTCCCCGCCGGGACGATTCACGCATCGCAGGAATTCGACTTCTCACAAACGGTGCCCGTTGGGTCTCGCGTAACGTGCCTGGCCAAGGTGCAAAAGAAGCTTTCTCGAGGTGCGATGCGGATGCTTACGCTCGAGCTGGTAATCTCGGATACGACCGGTACGACAGTGCAAAGAGGCCTGTCTACCGTTGTTCTCCCGGAGTCGTAACGTATGAGTGTCTCTTTTCGCCAGGGTGATGCCTTGCCGGATCTGGTGCGTGAAGTCACGCAAGCCGGTATTCGTCGGTATGCTGACGCCTCGGGTGATTACAATCCGATCCACATCGATGAGGAGTTCGCTGCCAGCACGCCGCTGGGCGGGACGATTGCACACGGGATGCTGGTCCTCGCGTATATGTCCGAAATGATGAGTTCGGCATTTGGTCCCGGGTGGGACAAGAACGGTCATATGAGCGCACGCTTCAAGAGTCCTGCACGGCCTGGCGACACGCTCACCGTATCGGGATCAGTTGAGTCGGTTAGAGACGAGGATGGTATAGTATCATTCACGTGTTCACTCTCGTGCCGCAACCAGGAGGACGCGGTGGTGGTTACGGGCGATGCACATGTGAGAGTCCCCGTTTAGTTGTAGTCGGGCGTCGCGCACGCATTGTTTGAGGCAAGCTTGCGCGTGGTCGGGTGTTTCACCTTACGAGGAGACAGATATGTCACGGGCGACACGCAGGGTCCGCGTAGCTATCGATGCGATGGGCGGTGACTTCGCCCCGGACGAGATAGTCAGGGGTGCCGTGATGGCTGCCCGCAAGGGAGACGTCGACATCATCCTTGTGGGTCAGCAAGACGTTGTCAGGGACCGGCTTGAGAAAGAAGGAGCCCCGCCTGACCTCATTCGCGTCGTCCATGCAAGTGAGATTATTCGTGAGGGCGAAGCTCCTGCCCGGGCGATACGCCAGAAGCGCGATTCATCCATTGTCGTCGGCGTGAGGCTCATCAATTCCGGCGACGCGGACGCGTTCGTGAGCGCCGGCTCTTCGGGCGCGGTGGCCGCCGCCGGCGCAACCTTCCTCGGCATGATTGAAGGAATGGATCGCCCCACGATCGGTGGAGGATTTAGCAGCTTCGCGCCCAATATTGTCGTGATGGACCTTGGCGCGAATGTCGACTGCAAGCCGCATCAACTGGTATCTTTCGCCATAGCGGGCACGGTGTATGCGCGCACGGTTTTCGGGATTGACAATCCGACCGTAGGTGTACTGAGCACGGGGAGCGAAGAAGGCAAGGGAAACGAGCTTGCCAAGGAAGCGTATCCGCTTCTGCGGGACAGCGGGCTCAACTTCATTGGCAACGTTGAGGGGAACGACATATTGATGGGGAAGGCCAATGTCATTGTGTGTGACGGCTTTGTCGGCAACGTTCTGCTCAAATTCTACGAGAGTATTGGAGACCGTGCGCGGATATGGCTTACAGGCAAGTATCCCTCGATCAGCGGTCTTGTCGGGTTCCTCTTTGACAAGGTGCTCCCGATCGAGAAGCTGTCTTATGAAGGTGAAGAGGGTGGTGCTGGTATCCTATGGGGTATTAATGGAATCGTACGGGTGGCCCATGGAGCGTGCAAGGCGGAGCACATACTTCACGGTGTCGTGGCAGCCCGCAATGCCATCGAAGCCGATATCGTTGGGAAGCTGAAGAAAGAAATCGCATATCTTACGGATCATGGTAGGCTCAACAAAGGAGGATAGTTGCAATGTCTGTTGAGGAACAGGTAAAAGACATCGTCTCGAGGATCGCGCATATCGACAAGGACATCATCAGCAGGGAAGCGACCTTCAAGGAGATGAAGGCCGATTCTCTCGATATCGTTCAGGCACTCGTCGCTGTCGAAGAGACCTTCGATATCGAAATCCCGGACGAGGAAGCCCAGAAGTTCCGCAACTTCGGCGACTTCGTTGACTACGTGGAGAAAGAGGCAGCCAAAAAGGGGTAAACAGTGAAGGGACTCGAAGGAAAACTGGCACTTATCACGGGCAGCGGTCGCGGCATCGGCAAGGCAACGGCACTCAGGCTCGCCTCTGATGGGTGCGATATCGTCGTCAATTATTTCCGCCGGCGGGAAGCAGCAGAGCAGACTGCTGAGGAGATTCGCACGCTGGGCGTCAATGCGACGGTCATCAAGGCGAACATCGGAGACCCCGCGAAGATAGATGAGATGTTCGATACCATTGCTGAGAGCTTTGGACACCTCGATATCTTCATAAGCAATGCCGCCTCGGGCGTGGGACGTCCGATAATGGACATCGACTCCAAAGCGTGGGACTGGACACTGGACATCAACGCGAAAGCGTTCCTTCTCTGTGCCCAGCGTGCGGCAGGGCTCATGGAGGGTCGGGATGGCAAGATGGTCGCTATCTCAAGCCTCGGCTCAACATTCGTATGGCCTACCTATGCCGCTGTGGGCGTTTCCAAGGCGGCTCTCGAGGCGCTGACGCGCTACCTCGCAGTTGAGTTCATCCCGAAAGGCATTTCGGTGAACGCCGTCTCGGCGTCCGCCGTTGAGACTGAAGCGCTGAAGTTCTACATCCGTGAAGGCCTTGTTAAAGACGCTACCCGGACGACCCCTGTTGGACGGATGGTCACTCCCGACGATGTGGCGAATGTCGTTGCCTGGCTTTGTGGCGATCAGGCATACATGGTCCGCGGACAGACTATCGTCGTCGACGGGGGCACCTCGGTAGCACCTTGGCTCTCCGTCGTGGAGAGAGGAGAGGGCTGATGGCGGACACAACACGGGTTGTTGTTACAGGTCTCGGGACTATCAATCCGCTTGGCTTGTCCGTCGATGAGTTCTGGCAGTCAGCGGTAGCGGGAAAGTCCGGAATAGGCCAGATTACGCGATTCGACACGGAGAAGTTCTTCGTGAAGATTGCCGGAGAAGTCAAAGGATTCGACGCGTACAGCTATATGGATCCGAAGGTGGCGGACCGGAATCCCCGGGCTGTCCACTATGGCCTTGCGGCTGCGCAGGAAGCTATGACGATGGCCGGCATAGAGATGGAGAAAGAAGTCCGCGAGCGTGTTGGCATCAGTGTTGCCTGCATGTCTGAGAGCGACTACGTCGTGCGCCAGGCTGAGATTCTTGCCAGGCGCGGTCCCAGGAGAGTCGACCCCCTCTTCGTTGCCCGCTCCGGACCCAGCGGGCCGTCCATGCAGATGGGCATGTTGTTTGAGGCACGTGGTCCCAACACAAGTGTCAACAGCTTGTGCGCTGCCGGCGCGGATTCGCTCGGGACAGCAATGATGTTTCTGAAGATGGGCTATGCCGACGTGATGATCGCGGGCGGTACTGATTCCTGTCTCTCGCCGATTGGAATGGCGGGGCTTGACATTCTGGGCGCACTTACCAGGGAGCCTGACCCCGAGAAAGCGAGTCGCCCCTTCGACGCCAACCGTAGCGGATTCGTGTTCGGCGAGGGTGCAGGCATCATGGTGCTCGAGACGCTCGAGCACGCGCAGGCGCGAGGCGCCGAGATTCTCGCAGAGCTTGCCGGAGCAGGATGGACGTTCGATGCGTTCGATCAGACGGCTCCTGCTCCTGAACCGGAGTCGTATGCCATGAAGGTTGCGATGCAGATCGCTGGTGTTTCACCATCGGATATCCAGTATGTGAACGCCCACGGGACCAGCACGCGACTGAATGATCCGACGGAGACTAAGGCGCTCAAGCTTGCCTTTGGCGACCATGCGTACAAGCTTGCCATCAGTTCGACCAAGTCGATGATGGGACACGCAATCACTGCCGGCGGAGCGATCGAATCGATTGCCTGTGTTATGAGCATCAGGACCGGTGTTGTGCACCCGACAATAAACTATGAGACGCCCGACCCCGAGTGCGATCTCGATTACGTTCCCAACACGGCGCGCGAACTGCCGGTGGATGTTGCTCTGACTGACAGCTTTGGTCTGGGTGGCGAGAACTGCTGCCTGGTATTCAAGAAATTCGAAGGATGAGTCCACCAGGCGAGTCGGCAGACTCCCCCTCATCCTGTGGAGGCGCCATGGAACTGGAAGGAAGAGTCGCGCTCGTTACCGGCGCGTCGCGAGGTATGGGGCGTGCTGTCGCTCTCAAGCTGGGCAGCCTCGGGGCCGCAGTGGCCGTTAACTACGTTGCCGTCGACCCGCAGAATGAAACGGATGCCAACGATGTGGTTGCCGAACTCGAGACGCTCGGGGTGAAGGCTATGGCGGTGGAGGCAGATGTGCGCGACGGTGAGTCCGTCAAGAGGATGGTCGACACGGTCGTCGAGCAATTGGGCGCCATTCACATTCTCGTCAATAATGCCGGCATCACGAAAGACACCCTCCTTCTCCGCATGTCTGAGCAGCAATGGGACGATGTGATGGACATAAATCTCCGCGGGACCTTTCTGTGCACCAGGCACACGCTTAAGACGATGATCCGTCAGGGATGGGGCAGAATAGTAAGCCTGTCGTCTGTGGCAGGAGTCGTGGGCAACCCGGGCCAGACCAACTATTCGGCGTCAAAAGCGGGCATCATTGGCTTTACTAAGAGCCTTGCCCGTGAAGTCGGCTCCCGCGGCATTACCGTGAATGCGGTAGCACCTGGTTTCATCCGGACCGCTATGACCGAAGCCCTTCCCGAAGAAGCACAGAACAGGATAATCGAGATGACTTCGGTACGGCGTGCCGGTACCCCTGACGACGTCGCCGAAGCCATTGCCTTCCTTGCATCCGACCGTGCGTCGTACATCACGGGACAGGTGCTCGGGATTGACGGTGGGATGGGGCTGTAGCCCGGCGTCATCGAGGTCCATGCTCGAGGACGGTCTCTCTGGCCTTCGTTGCTCCATTCGATCCTGAATCCCTGTTCAACGTGCTGCTGAAGCGCGTGCCATATCCCATATCGGCGTTGAAGAGAGTAGACTAACCCTGTGCCATAAGGCGCATTGGACCTACACAAGTCAGAGGAATGGAGGGTGAAGATATGGCTGACGAACAGAGGAAGAAGATCGATATGGCGCACCTCCTTCGCATGAAGGAGGAGGGGCAGAAGGTGTCATGGTTGACTGCCTATGACTACCCGACGGCATTGTTCGAGGACAAGGCAGGCATCGAGATAATCATGCCGGGTGACTCGGGCATGATGGCGCTGCTAGGCCACAAGAACACATTGCCCGCGACGATGGAGCAGATGCTCTGGATGACGCAGGCGGTGGCACGCGCGGTCGAATACGCTTTCCTGATAGGCGATATGCCTTACATGTCGTACCAGGTAAGCAAGGAGGAGGCCATCCGCAACGCGGGCAGGTTCATGGCCGAGGGCGGCGTCGATTGTGTGAAGATGGAGGGCGGCGAACAGGTTGCCGAAACCATGGCTGCGGTCGTCAAGGCCGGCGTACCCGTAATGGGTCACATAGGTATGACGCCTCAGTCGGCCGCGTCCATCGGTGGATACAAGAGCCAGGGCAGGAACGTCGCGGCCGCGAAGAAGATAATCTCCGATGCGCAGACGCTTGAACAGGCAGGTGCGTGGGCCGTTCTCGTAGAGGCCGTGCCGGCACGCATCGCTCGCTTCATCGTAGACGCGGTGAACGTCCCGGTGTACGGGATAGGCGCCGGCCCGGATGTCGATGGACAGGTCGTGATAGTTCACGACATGCTCGGGCTTTTCGAGGCATTCAAGCCCAAATTCGTGCGACGCTACGCCGAACTCGGCAAAACCATGGTGTCCGCGTTCCAGACCTACAAATCGGATGTGAAGGGTGGAACGTTCCCCGGGCCGGAGGAGTGCTACGGCATCAGTGATGAGGAGTACCAGCGACTCGAAGCTGAACTCGGTGGTTGAGAAGAGGCTTACAGATGGTGACGTGCAGGGCGGTTCGTGTTGACAGACGAACGACCCTGCAAGTACAATAGCGTTCTTGTCATGGCTAATGTGAGATTAGGTTCAGGCGAAAATTTCGAGAGCATGCTCCGCCGTTTCGGTAAGCAGGTCGAACAGGACCGCATCCTCGCCGAAGTACGCAGGCGCAGATTCTACGAGAAGCCCAGCGCTGCACGGAAGAAGAAAGAAGCCGTCAAGCGGCGCAAGAGCTCTCGCTAGCTTCCATCATGGCCCTCCAGGAGAGACTTCGTGACGACCTGAAGGTCGCGCTCAAGGGGCATGATGCGAGTCGCGTTTCTATTCTTCGCATCCTTCTTGCGGAGTGTCGTAACGAACAGATAGCCCGCATGAAGCCGCTTGATGACGCTGCCGTCATCGACGTTCTTGGCCGTGAGGCCAAGCGGCGCAAGGAAAGCATCGATGCCTTCGAGTCGGGAAACAGACCCGATCTTGTATCGGAAGAGCAGACGTCTCTTGCAGTTATCGAACAGTATCTTCCTGAGCAGATGAGTCGCGACGACATCGCTGCCGTTGTGAAGGACGCGATTGCTGCTACCGGCGCACAGAGCCCGAAGGATAGAGGCAAGGTCATGGCCCACGTTATGCCGCAGGTCAAGGGACGTGCGTCAGGCAGGGACGTGGGAGAAATCGTCGCCGAGATGCTCGCCGAAGCCGGTGACTAGGTGCCCGCACGCCGGCATCCCTGCCTCGCAACAGCAACCAGGCAGCGTATCCGATGAGTGACGCCGCGTCCAACACACCTCATCCCACGGAGATACAGCCGTTTCACGGTATCCGGTATGACACCGGCGTTGCCGGCGAATTGTCCTCGATTCTCTGCCCTCCCTACGACATCATTTCCGAGGCTCAGCGCCTGGAACTGTACGCCAGAAGTCCATACAACATGGTTCGGCTGGAGTATACGTTGCCGGATCCTGCGGGAAGCGACGACATCTATCATCGTGCCGCAGCAACGTACAGGGACTGGCTTGCCGCCGGTGTTCTGCGTCGTGATGAAGCGCCCTCCCTCTATATTCACGATCACGAGTTCGAATATCGCGGGTACCGGCATGTGAGGCGCGGCCTTGTTGCACGGTTGCGGCTTCGCCAGTGGTATGACGGTGTTTATCCGCACGAGTTAACCGGCACGCGCGCCAAGCAAGACCGACTTGATCTGATGCGTGCCTGCCACGCGAGCTTCAGCGGACCTCTCGGCTTGTATGAAGACCGTGGAGGAATTATCGCCCTTGCGCTCGAGCAGAGCCTGAATACGACCTCGCATCAGTATGTAGATGATAACGGCGACAGTCATACATTCCATGTTCTCAGCGATAGGGCCGGTATTGCCCGTATCCGGCAGGCTTTCGAGCAGGAGTCCATTTACATCGCCGACGGTCACCACAGATATGAGACTGCGCTTGTGTACCAGGTGGAGCGCGCCGCTACGGCGCACGTGAGCGTCGAGGCGCCGCAATCGTACGACTATATCCTGATGACGCTTACTGCGTTCGATGATCCCGGACTGTTCATTTCTCCCGTGTACCGTGTGCTCAGAGGATTTGAGCTGCCTTCGACGGAAGATATCGAAGTAGGACTCAGTCGCTTCTTCTCTATCGACTTCGTTCCGGTCGAATCAGCACTCGCGCGGGGTACGCCGGTAGGTGAGATGGCTCTCATGGCCGTCGTCGGTCTTCGGGATGGCGTGGTGGCGGAGCTTCGTCCCCGCCCCGGCGTTGTCCTCGGGGATGAAGTGCCGGGCGATCATTCGTTCGAGTACAGAACGTTCAATGTGAGTATCCTCAATCACGTTGTGATGTCGCGCGTGCTGGGCATCGATCCGGATGGCGAGGGAGTTTCATATACGGCGGACCTGGAGGAAGTGACGGGCACCGTGGAAAGCGGGGATGGACAATTGGGGTTTTTGCTTGCGCCGCCACACCCGCGCCTGGTCAAGAAGATTGCCGACCAGAAGGAGCGCATGCCCCGCAAGTCGACGTACTTCTACCCCAAACCGCCAACCGGGTTTGTGGTGAACCCGTTTGACTAGCCCGTGGCCCCCACACTGACGCTTCTCGCCGTATGGATGTTCGGTATCGCGAGAATCGCGTTTCTCTGCTCTTCACCCAACGTCTCATCAAGCGCCATGATGAGGAGAGCCTTTCCTCTCGGAGCAAGTCGACTCAGGTGCATGGAGCTGATGTTGATTTCCGCTCTGCCAAGAAGCGTGCCGATTGCTCCCACGAGTCCGGGGCCGTCGATGTGGGCGCACAGCAGATAGTGTCCCTCGCTGAGTGGAAGGTCCATCCAGAAGTCGTTGACCTGCACGATATGCAGTTCGCGGTCGCGCACCGTTCCTGAGACCGTGTTCACGCCCTGATCGGTCTCAATTGTGACAGTGAGTAGGTTAGCATAGTCTTCACACGTGGGATCGGTCTCTTCAACCACCCTGAGCCCCCGCTGCCGTGCGAGAAGAGGCGCATTCACGATATTGACGCGTTCCTCCGTGGCCTGTTGCAAGAGCCCTGTGATTATCGCCGCCTTGAGCGGCTCGCAGTCGTTTTCGGTAAGGTCCCCGCAATAGCGGACGCCGACTTTTTCAATCTGCCCGTCCATCAGCTGGCTTGCGAAGCCAGCCACCACCTCGGCAAGTGTCAGGTAGGGGAGCACCTCCGGTGAAATCCGCGGTGCGTTCACAGCGTAGCGACTGCTCCGCCCGTCAAGTACCGTGAGCACCTGGTCGGCGATGTCTATCCCGACATTGGTCTGGGCTTCGACTGTCGAAGCGCCCAAGTGAGGTGTAAGCACGGTGCCAGGCGTGGAGAGGAGAACATTGTCTTCTGCCGGCGGCTCCGAAGAGAACACGTCGAACGCTGCTCCTGCGATTTTGGCTTCCTTGACCGCGGCCGCCACAGCCTCCTCATCGACTACTCCACCGCGCGCGCAGTTGACGATGCGTGCGCCGGGTTTCATCAGTGCCAGCTGTTCGTCGCCGATCAGATTCTTCGTTGCGGACGAGAGCGGAATATGCAGCGTGATGAAGTCTGCTTCCTTGAGCAGTTCCTCAAAGGGAACGAGCATGACCTTGTACGTACGTGCATAGTCGGCGGATACGTAGGGGTCGTATGCAATGGTTCGCATTTCGAACGCCTGTGCCCTGAGGGCTACCTGCGTGCCGATATTTCCCAGACCGACGATGCCGAGAGTCTTGTTGCGCAGTTCGCTTCCCATCAGCTTGCTGCGCGCCCATACTCCTTTGCGCATCTGCGCATCAGCCTCCGCGATGCTGCGTGTGAGTCCGAGCATGAGCGCCATCGTGTGCTCGGCTGCTGATACCGTATTGCCTGCGGGCGCATTGACCACCACAATACCGCGCGCGGTTGCGGCTTCAACGTCGATGTTGTCCACACCGACGCCGGCCCGTCCAATTACCCGCAGATTGTGGCCGTGGCTGATTACGTCGGCAGTGACCTTTGTCTGACTGCGGACGACGAGCGCATCATACTCACCCACGATTGCGCACAGTTCCTCCACAGGCAGCTTGGTCTTGACGTCGACTTCAGCAGCCTGCCTCAGGCGCTCGACTCCTTCATCCGCAATTGCGTCGGCTACAAGTACTTTCATCGTTTTACCCCTTGCGCGCTGCTGCGAGAGTACCCGCCGGTCGTTTCAAAGTCCTCCAAATCGGACCTCGTTCTCGTGACGCGCTATTGAATACGCATTCGAACGAACGTTCGGCGGCCGACCTTGACCACCGAGCCTTCATGGACTGCCGTCTTCGCTTCGGTGGCCTTTTCGCCATCCACCTCTACGGCTCCCTGTGAAATGAGACGCTTGAAATCGCTGTTGCTTTTCACGTAGCCTCCAACGACCAATGGTGCGCCGAGGTCGACCATGTACTGTCCATCGCCCAGGCTTGCGCCGGTGACTTCCAGGTCAGGGATTGTCTCGGGCAGGCCCCGTTGCTGATAGACCCGTGTGAAGTGGTCGTCCGCCTTCTGCGCGTCGTCTGCATTGTGGAACTGAGTCACGATCTCGCGCGCAAGGCGCTTCTTCATGCTCATCGGGTCGGCTCCGGTCGCGCAATCGCGTCTGATATCCGCAAGTTCCTCGTCTGACACGTCGGTGACGAGTTCGAAGTAATCGACGATGAGCGCGTCGTGAAGCGACATAACCTTTCCGTACATCTGCTCGGGAGGCTCGGCGACCCCTATGTAGTTACCAAGACTCTTGCTCATCTTGGTCTTGTTGTCGGTTCCGATGAGTATGGGGGTGAAGAAGACCTGCTGCGGCACCTGCCCCATCATCGTCTGCAGTTCTCGCCCGAGCAGGCAGTTGAACTTCTGGTCCGTACCGCCGAACTCAACGTCCGAGTCTATGGCGTATGAATCGTATGCCTGCAGCAGTGGATACATTGTCTCCGCAAGCGAAATAGGGCTGCCGTTGTTGTAGCGCCTGTTGAAGTCCTCGCGCGCAAGTATCTGGGCCACGGTGAAGCGCGCAGTGAGACGTATCACGGTGTCCAGGTCGAACTTCGAAAACCACTCGGTTTGCCAGCGTACTTCAGTCTTGCTCTTGTCGACGACCTTGAAGAATTGCTCCATGTAGGTCTTCGCGTTGTCTTCGATCTGTTGTTCCGTCAGCATGGGCCGCGTGGCCGATTGACCGCTGGGGTCGCCGATACGTGCGGTCCAGTTACCGACGATGAGGATGACCTTGTGGCCGAGGTCCTGGAGTTGCCTCAGCTTTCGCAGTCCTACCACGTGCCCAAGGTGGATGTCCGGCGAACTGGGATCGAACCCTTCCTTGAGGCGCGCGGGCTTTCCGCTGTTCAGGAGGTCGACGAATTCGTGCTCGGGTATTATCTCGGCCACTGCACGTCGCAGCACGAAATTCCGATGGGCCGGTGTCAGGTCACGCAGCAGCGTGACGTCGGGCGTTACACTCACGGCAGGGCTCCAAGTATTCGTTGTGCGCTGTTCACGTCCTGGCGGATCTGTGCTATGAGCGCCTCTTCGCTATCGAATGGCCGCTCATCGCGGATGCGTGCAGCGAACTCAATCTGGAGAGCCGACCCGTAGATGTCGCCGGTGAAATCGAGGATGTGGGTCTCCACTACGCGTTCTGTATCACCGAATGTGGGCCGCAGCCCGATGTTCGTGACCGCATGATAGCGCATACCGCGGACGTTCGCGATGGTAGCATAAACCCCGTTTGCGGGCAACGCTCGCTCCTGCCCGACATCGAGGTTCGCTGTAGGGAAGCCCATCGACGTGCCTCTGCGGCTGGTTGTGACAATCGTTCCCGAAACACTGTACCGCCTCCCCAGCATGCGGGTGGCTCTGTCGAGGTCACCCGCCGCCAGTGCGTTTCTGATGGCTGTGCTGCTCACTACCTCGCCGGAGATAGTGCTGAACGGTATGTCGGCGACCGTGAAGCCCATCGTCTTGCCTGCCAGTTTGAGACGTTTAACCGTGCCTTCACGATCTCGGCCCAGGCCGGCGTCCGGTCCCAGTACGAGGCCCTGCATCTGCAGATAGCGCGAAAGCATCAGTACGAAGTCGACGGACGTATACCTGCTCATATCCCGTGTGAATGTGAGCAGAAGCACGAGGTCGACGCCCGCTTTGCGTATCAGTTCGACGCGTTCGTCAACGGAGCTCAGCAGCGGCACCGGTCTCTCAGGGTGGAAGACAGTCTGTGGATGGGGAGTGAACGTGATGACACCGGGAAGCAGACTACGGCCACGCGCTTCGTCAATCAGCGTATTCAGGAGCGAAACATGGCCGAGGTGTACTCCGTCGAAGACTCCCACCGTGAGCAGTGTGGGTTGGTCGGTTGAGTGGCGGGCGAGTTCCTGCTCGGTGGCCATTTTGCTGAGTCGTGCGGTTCCGATTTCTGACGTTCCGGCAGAATCAGAACGTAGAATAGCCTATTGGATTCACGTCTACGCGTCAAGGAACAGTCCGGTACGACGGGGTGTACGCTTGAATGCTATCCTTTGCGCGATGAGATTTCCCCCGCGTTTCTCCTGGCAATCCGTCGCACCTGCCCTGCGCAGCCGCAAAGAGCGGTTGTGCCCCATAGTGCAGGGGGCTCTACGCCGCATGCTCATGGAACGAACAGTGCCGCTCATCGCACTCTGGATACTGTTGGTGCTTTATCCCAATCCAGTGAACCTCGGTGTGAGCGTGTACAGGGTCTTCTCGCCGACTATTGACCCTGCGGCTGTGAGTCCACTGCTTGTCGACCTGCCGGATGACGCTGAGGGAATCGAGCGGGAGATACTTCTCCGTATCCCGTACCACTACGACTGGGAAGTCCATGGCATGCCCTGGTATTTCCCCACGGTCGGACGTGTGGTCGAAAACGGTACCGGCGACTGCAAAGCACGGGCAATCGTGCTCGCGTCGGTGTTCGAGCGACTTGAGATTCCGTACCGGTTCAACAGCTCTTTCGTGCATGTCTGGGTCGAGTATGAAGGGAAGGCTGAGACTGTGTTTGAGAATCCGAGAGCGAAATTCTACCAGCAGGACCCCGAGACTGGACGACGCCTGTTTCAGCTACCCGACGTTGACTGGGGTCTCTGGCTTGACAGCACGAAGAAGGGCCTGTGGGATGTGATGCCCCTTGTTCGGAAGGTATTGTTCCTGGGCGGACCCCTCATAATCATCTCCGCTCGTGTCGTTTTGCGCCGAAACACGTTTGGGCCTATTGACAAGGTCACGACCATCTAGTAATACTACTCGTGGGCTTAGGTACAAGCCCAGTCTCACATCGAGAGGAGGGAGTTATGGCCACAGCGTATTGCATGAAGTGCAGGAAGAAGGTCGAGATTAAGGACGCAAAGCAGATCACCTTGAAGAATGGTCGGCCTGCGATGCAGGGCGTATGTCCCAACTGCGGGACAAAGGTATTCCGCATCGGCAAGGCATAGCGAGTCTGACCTTTGTGTGCACTGAAGGAGCCGAATCATCGGCTCCTTCTTCTTTCTGTATCCCGCGTAAGAGATTCCTGCCGCTGTCTATGGTCGCAGTACGATGGACGTGAATGCATCTTCGATGGCAGTCTCCATCGCCTCACGGTCGGCACGCTTCACGTTGAGGACCCGGTGCATGAGCTTGTGCTCCGCCCGGCGCATGAACAGCGAGTGTTCGTTCAGGGGCTTGAGGATGAGCCTGTTTCCTCCGAAGAAGACGTAGTCGATGTTCTCACCCTCGAACTCGGTATCTATTCTTGAACCTGCCCTCTTCAGAAACTCCCGGCGCTGCTCCTCGGTACGTCTCTGGAAGCGTGCCGCACTGCTGCCGCCCTTCTTGTGGTGAGGATGGATGTGTCCGGTCCCCTTTTTGCCGTGCTTCCTCTCCATGCCCTGGAATACCGCTGCGTTGTATGCCCCCCACGTGACAAGCACCAGGGCAACACAATACGCATCTCCCAGCATCGCGCGCAGCGCACCGGTATCCGGTTTGCCTTCAACCGCACGGTCCTGCTGTACGGGCAGGGGTGGTACCACCGCATTGAGTGACGCTTCCGAATGGAACACAACAAGGCCTGTCCCGTATCTTTTCGATTCGTGTTGCACTGCCTCATCCTCAATGAACTCCGAGATATCCTTCAGCCTGCGGTCGCTGCTGCCCGGCAGCAGTCTGGGTGAAGGAGCCTGCAGTGACCCCGCCGTGAGATAAACAGTGATGCACTCACCTTGAGTCTGTTCAATCTCCTCAAGGAAGCGTAAGAACCGTGTCCGGCTCATGTGCGTGCTTTGCATATCTGTATCCCCTCGAAGGAGAGCATACCAGTCCGAACCAAGTGAGGCCATTAACCCGCATTGTTTCAGGCACGAATGGCGCTGAAGGGGGACAACCCGATGGCGCTCCGCACCCCGTTCGTGTCATCATGCAGCCGGTGAGTGTCACCTCTTGGCTCGTGCGGCGAGCTGATATGTCAATCAGGCGAATTATGGTAGAACCCTCGTATCTGGAGCTTCACAATTCGGGAGAGCTTGCTCAACGCGCGGAATCTCTTCTGGAGCAGCTCACATCCTGCGACCTCTGCCCCCGTATCTGCGGCATCGACAGAATCAGCGGCGCAAGCGGGTTTTGCCGCACGGCGGGAGAGGCTGTGGTCGCCTCTGCCTGTGTACATCGTGGCGAGGAGCCGCCCATCTCCGGCTCGCACGGTAGCGGTACCATCTTTTTCTCTGGTTGTAACCTGCGCTGTGTCTTCTGCCAGAACTGTCAGATAAGTCAGGGTTCTCCAATCCCTGGCGTCAGGCACGATGCCGACAGACTCGCTAATGCCATGTGCGAACTCCAGGATGCAGGTTGCCACAATATCAACCTGGTCTCACCGTCGCACGTCGTGGCCCAGATTGTCGAGGCACTTGTTCTCGCGGTGCCGAAGGGACTCAGGCTGCCACTTGTATACAACACAAATGCGTATGATTCCGTAGACGCACTCCGTATGTTGGATGGAGTGGTCGACGTGTACCTGCCTGATCTCAAGTATTCGTCCGAAGCCGTAGCGGCCAGGTTCTCCGCTGTGAGCGATTACGTAGAGATTTCCCGTGCAGCCATCCTGGAGATGTACCGGCAGGTGGGTGCTCGACTTCTGGTGGCTGATGGTGCGGCACATCGAGGACTTATCGTTAGACATCTGGTACTGCCGGGTGGACTGGCCGGGACGCGTGAATGCCTTGCGTGGCTTGCTCGCAACGTGTCTACGGAGGTCACGCTGAGTCTGATGTCTCAGTACTATCCGGCCCATCGCGCCCGTGAATTCCCGCTTCTTTCGCGTCGGACCCGTCCGTCCGAGTACGCCGAGGCGGTCCGGGTTGCCGGTGATCTTGGCTTCGAACACGTGTGGGTGCAGGACGAAACGGCTCAGGCGCACTACCGGCCCGACTTTGATGCACACGGGCATCCCTTCGAACGGCCTTCCGCCTGAAAACGGGTTTCTGTCTCTTTGGCGCCACTGTTTTCTGTGGCATACTTGACTCACAAGACCGGCATGTGGAGGTGCACACATGACACGATGGCTTGTTCAGGGATTGATTCCATCAGGCAGTTCGTTGGTGTTGTTGGGGGAGATGCACTCGGGCAAAGCGTGGCTTGCCGAGCAGTTGGCCGTCTGTGTGGCTGGCGGACACGATTTCCTCGATACCTTCCG
>CAZKHH010000015.1:0-515 GCA_964552485.1 uncultured Dehalococcoidales bacterium
CATATGACATGGTTGTGGAGTTCCTCGCGGCGGACGGAACGGACACCAGGACGTACGATACATACGACTACAACTGCACGGACTACAGTGCCGACGTGAAAGCTAATGCCGCCGCGGAAGGAATCCGCTGTGCGTATGTGAACATCTATTTCCCGGAATTGATGGGCCACAGCATCGTGGCTTTCGACACGACCGACGAGGGGCTGATATTCATCGAGCCACAGAGTGATGCGGAGGTGGACCTTGCCGTCGGCGACCGGTATCACGAGAGCGTCAGGCCGGAGCCGGGCACGTTCTATTCACAGCCGGACTACGATGATACGGTGCTGAGGTTCAACCTCGTTTGGTAGGCGATCCCGCCGGCACGTGTTGTATTAAGCCGGTACATGTCAGCACTCTGCACGTGGCCGTGACACAGGCGCCGTCGGTGCACAGGGGTCAGACTGCCAGCCAGTCCCTACGCACCGTCAGCCACCGGGCCTGTTTCGGCTGTCTCACCGGGCAGCAACCGACGC
>CAZKHH010000015.1:525-28920 GCA_964552485.1 uncultured Dehalococcoidales bacterium
GGCATCCCACCGGCTGGCAATCCTCCCTTGGCTACTTCTCGCGTTTGGGTTTCATTGAGAGTACAGGCAGCCCTGTGTTTCGCAGCACGTGATCTGTGACGCTACCGAATACCAGGCGTCCGATGTTCTTGCGACCGTGTGTGGCAATCGCTATCAGGTCGACCTCGTTTTTCGAGGCGTAGTCGACGATCGCCCGCGCCGGCGAGCCTTCGAGGACTACTGTCTCGACGTTGAGTCCCTGGTCCCGTAACCCTGCAGCAACGCCTTCCAGGTATTCGCGTGCCTGTTGCGGTCGACGGCTTTTGCTCTGCTCCAGGGCCTCAGTTGCTCTTTCTCCTGACATGCCTACGTTCTGCGTGGCAGCGGATGATGTGGACGCCGATTCAATCACTTCGAGAAGCACCAAGTGAGAATCAAACCGCTTGGCGATCTCGGCAGCATACGGCACCACTGGCTTAGCGAAATCTGAGCCATCGAGGCATACGAGTATCTTTCTGAACACTGTTCCACCTCCGTCCTTATTCACAACTGTGCCGGAAGCAGTCGCATGCGACTATCTTCAGACTAGTGAAAGGTGGTTCGGTGTGTCAAATCGTGCCCCGTTGGGGATTTGTGTCCATCGAAAAATGTCCTCCTTAGCGGTCAGCGATAACGCCCCTGACCAATTAGCATATTGGGGTGAGGCCACAATTCCTCCTTGCCTCTGCCGGTCTAGCTGCGTTGGGCGATTGAAAGGGAGGCATCGCCCACATGCTGAACCTGTACGGGGTCTGGTCTTGCGGGTCATAGTCTGCTATCGTCTGGCCCCATATTGGCACCATCCAGCAATGGGAAGGAATCTTGTCAACGCGAACCTATCCGCGTGAAGCTGGTGCTGCTGGCCTTGCGACTTGTCTTCGCACGCTTAAGTCCATGGCGAGAGGCCAGGCGACGCCGGAATATGATGGTGCTCGACGTCGGCTGTAGCGATGGTGTCGGAAGCCCCGCAGCGGCACTGACGCGGCGGTTCGGGCATCACATAGTCGGCCTCGATATATTCCTGCCTGTTCTAGAGAGCGCGGCACAGAATGGCACATATGACCACGTTGTTCATGGAGACGGCGGTCACCTGCCTTTCAAAGACGATAGCTTCGATGTGGTGGTCTGCCTTGAGGTACTTGAGCACTTTCCGAAAGAAGGTGGAGTCCGCTTGTTGCGTGAGCTTGAGCGTGTTTCGTGCTGGCTCGTCATGATTTCCTGTCCCGTCGGTACGTGGGAACAGGATGTGCGCGAGGGCAATCCGTATCAACTGCATCAGCATGTCTGGGAACTGGAAGAGATCGAGGCGATGCAGTTCAACCGGGTGCGGGGTGTTGGTTTCCGTGCCTTCTCCGGTGACACCTGGACGGCACTGGTCAACTCACCGCTCCGGCCTTTGCTGCGGATGTTGGGTACGATAGCGACAGTGGTGAGTTACAGGTGTCCCCGCCTCGCGTCCAACGTGTTCGCATGGAAAGAGGTCAGGAGTGGTCGGCCCGTTCACACGTGAAGGCGGCGCTGTGCATACTCGGGGAATGCGAGCTCCGTGGTCTCCACCCGTGCCGAAAAGGCGTCCATGTGTGTCTTCAGGTCGTCGATGCTGTGGACACCATAGTCAGCAGGGTCCAGGCCTTTCAATAGTGCGTAATACCCCAGGGGTTCAGTGTTCTTGTTGATGGGTATCACGGGTTCGCACGGGTCATAGCCGACCAGGTAATCTCCGGAGGTCGAATCGAGCAGGATCCACTCCGTCCCCGTCCATATCTCGAGAAAGACATGGCCGACGAACCGGTCCGTCGTTCCCGCGATGTAGTCGGATGCCCACTGTATTCCTGCTGCGTCGACCATCACTACCGGCAAGCCATACTCCCGCAGGACGCTTGCGAGGATAATGCCGTGATCGTGACAGCCGCTGAGAGACCCCCGCTCCATGATGTCGTCCACAGTCACCCTCCCGACATAGGCGCCGCCGGCGTTATCCATGTCGAAATGTGAATGCTTCCAGTCAAAGACAGCCGTGACAGTCTCGAAGCTGCCGGAAGAGCGGTCTATCTGATCCCTGATATGGTTTGCGTTGGTTGTTGATAAGCGCGATTGCGGGCCCGCCTTGAGGGAGAGTGATGGGTCCCGGTAGTCAAGATGATTCGCCGCCGAGTCGATGAAGACGCAATCGGATGAGGCAATATCTTCAGTCTCGATTTCCTGACCGGCGGGCCCGGTGTTGTCGGTGACCCCGGCATCCTCTTGTTGGCTATCGGAGTGGGATTCATCAGCACCGGTGGAGTCAGGTGCGGTGTCGGACTCTTGTCCGTTTTCTTCTTGTACGGGTGGAGGTGAATGCAGCATACACGAGCTGCATGCGAGAGCAAATGCCAGCAGGGCCGTTGTCAGCGTTATCCTCACCACAATGCGATGGTGGATGAGCGGCCGAGGGGTGTCAAGGCATATGAGGCCGACGTCAGGAAGCGAGAAGACCGAGTATCTGGCGGGCTTCAGCGGGCGTAGCCGTCTCGATGCTGATCTCCTGTGCGATGCGGATTATCTTCGCCACCTGCTCGGCGCTGGACTTGGCCGGGATTCCCTTCTCCAGCCAGAGGCTGTCCTCCATGCCGACGCGCACGTTGCCGCCAAGCAAGAGGCCTGCCGTACACAGCGGCATCTGAAAACGGCCGGCCGCGCAGACCGACCAGATGAAGTCGTCTCCCAATGTGCGCCTTGCGAGCTGAAGCAGGAAAAGCAGATTCTCGACCCATGCCGGCAGGGCTCCCATGATGCCGAGGACGAACTGGATGTAGACGGGCTTTTTGAGGATGCCGCGGTTGACCAGGTACGCCAGGTTGTTGAGCATACCGGAGTCGTACACTTCGGCTTCTGGCTTCGTGCCGTACGTGGCAAATATCTGCGGAAGCTCCTCAAGCGACTTGAAGGTATTGCGAAAGATAAAGTCCTTCGTCATCCGCAGGTAAGGAAGCTCCCAGTCATATTGCCATTCCTGTATCTTCATCCGCTCCGGCAGGTCGAACAGTCCGAAGTTGATGGAGCCGGCGTTGAACGAGGCAAGCTCTGGCTGGAAGTCGTGTATGACCTTGACGCGCTCCTCTATGGGCATGCCTAGTCCACCGCCGGTCGTGGCGCAGATGATGACGTCGCAGCGACTGCGGATGCGCTCGAATATCTCCCCGAAGATGGAAGCATCGGAACTGGGTTGTCCTGTCTTCGGGTCGCGTGCGTGTATGTGGACCACCGCTGCGCCAGCCTCCCATGCGCCTACCGCGTGGTCGGCTATCTCATCAGGTGTGATGGGCAGATAGGGGCTCATGCTTGGCGTGTGTATCGCGCCTGATATCGCTGCGGTTACTATTGTCTTCGACACGCCGTTCGCCCCCCTGAAGCGAGATAAGCCCGCGACCGTATTGTACAGCAGCAGGTTGAGGAAATCGGTGTACTCGTCCAATGGATTAGTGACACATCACCTCCTTTCGATTGTGATGGTACTGCTGCAGGAACTGTTCCGGGGTAAGGTAGCCGAGGGACTGATGTGGGAATCCGGTAACTGTCCCGATCTGTGCCCCGGCTACGGAGCCATAGTCCGGCCTAGATAACCTCTACGCCGGCGGCGCGCATGTCTTCCAGGGCCTTCTCACCATCTTCCGGTGTGACGGGCCGAGTGGCTTTCTGGAGCAACACGACACCGAAACCCTCTTTGCGCCCGTCGAGCACCGTTGCGAGAACACAGACGTCCTGGGCCAGACCGCCGACATAGATTGTTTTGACCTTCTGTCGTTTGAGTTCGGCGGCGAGTCCGGTCTCGTCAAAGGCGGAGTTCTGATCGTGATCGAAACGCACTCCCTTGGTTACCTTCACCACGGATTCTGGCAACTTGAGGTCGGGATGGAAGGCCGCTCCATCTGTATCCTGTACACAATGCGGCGGCCAGTCGCCACCGCTCTCCGAGAAGCTTACATGACCCTTTGGGTGCCAGTCGCGTGAGGCAAACACCGGTACGCCGGCCGGGACCGCGTTCTCTATCCACCGGTTAAGAACAGGAACAACCTTGTCACCGTGCTCTATAGGCAGTGCCCCTCCGGGGCAGAAATCGTTCTGTACATCGATTACGAGAAGGGCATCTCCTTGCTGAAACTCGTCTCTCATCGATCTCCTCCCTTCCTTCGTTCATCGTTCCTCTGGTTAGAGGACTGTACCTCGCGCGTGATCCTCCGCTGATAATCCTGGAGGGAGTCGCTTATCTCGACCGGGTAGGGCGACTCGGCTCTGGCAACTCCCCTGATAGATTCCGGCAACCTGTCCACCTGCTCCCGTGCGTAGTCGCGGATGGCATTAAGGTCGACTTCTCCTGCGGGCAGACGTGTGCCATCGCGCATCACCGGCACGAGCAAAGGACGTCCCTGAAGGTCTTCCCCGTCCCGTGCAATCGTGTCTCTTACAGCCACGCCATCCCTCTCGACCCTGAAGACCTGCTTGAGACCTGGCAGAATCGGCTTCCCGGCAGACAGCTTCAATCGGCCTTCACCCGCGTACTCTGCGAGCTTGTATGCGATATCGAGAGCAGGTACGTCGTTGGAGACTCCCATACCCGTGCCGACGCCGAAACCGTCGATAGGAGCACCAGAGGACAACAGGTCGGTGACCTTGTACTCGTCAAGTCCGCCGCTGGCGAATATCTCGACATTCTGAAGCCCGGCTTCGTCGAGCATGCGTCGGCTTTCTGTTGCAAGCGCTGCGAGATCGCCCGAGTCAAGCCGAACAGCTCTGACGCGGAAGTCTTCACCGAGCGACCGGGCCAGCTCGATGACCTTGCGCACGCCTTCGATAGTGTCATAGGTATCGACGAGAAGGACGGTGTTGGGATAGAGGTCCGCAAACGCGCGGAACGCATCTGCTTCGTCATCATGCGACTGGATGTAGCTGTGCGCCAAGGTGCCGGTAATGTTCACTCCGTAACGGCTGCCTGCCAGTACATTCGACGTTGCCGCCACACCGGCGATGTGGAAAGCCCGGGCTGCCTTGAGCGCTGCGTCGATCCCGTGCATTCTCCTGCAGCCGAAGTCGACCACGGGGCGACCCTTGGCTGCTGCGACGACTCTGCGTGCCTTGGAAGCGAGCAGGGTCTGGATATGTATCTGATTCATTACGAATGTTTCGGCCAATTGCGCCTGGGGCATGGGTGCGATAACCTCGAGGATAGGCTCATTGGCAAACACGGGTGTTCCTTCAGGCACCGCTCGAATCTCGCCCGTGAAGCGGAAGTTGCTCAACCACTCAAGGAAATGACCCGAGAACTTGTCGAGGGAATGCAGGTACTCAATCTGCTCCTCATGAAAGGAGAGGTTCTCGAAATACGTGAGAACGGTGTCGAGGCCGCACGCAAGAAAGTAGTTGCGCTGATCCGGCAGACGACGGACGAAGAGGCTGAAGACGGCATTCTCCATCATCCCTTCATGGACATACGCCTGCAGCATCGTGAGCTCATACAGGTCGGTGAACAAGCCTAGTTCAGCGTGCGACGCACCCTCGACTGGTTCGGGGCGTCGGAGTGCGTCACCAGAGATGGAGCGGGGGTCGCGAGACTTCCGGGGCATCCAGTCACCTCCACTACTGTGTCTATGTAGCGTACCACCAGGGCGGCTGAAGATGCACATATGTTCGGTCACATGATGGTAGAATCGTCATGTGCGACATCGAGAACGGGGGTGCCATGAATACGCTGAAAGTGAATGGCGAGAGACTCTGGAACACGATAATGGAGACTGCCGCGTTTGGCGCTACGCCGTCTGGAGGTGTCAGCCGTTTGACGCTTTCGGACGAGGACAAACAGGTGCGCGACTGGTTTGTGCGTGCGTGTAAAGATCTCGGGTGTGATGTGTGGGTGGACGAAGTTGGTTCCATCTTTGCGCGTTTGCCTGGCCGGGACGATTCGCTCGCGCCCATTGCGATGGGCAGTCATCTCGACACACAGCCCGCTGGCGGTAGATTCGACGGCATCGCAGGCGTACTGTCGGGACTGGAAGTCCTTCGAACGCTGCGCGAGAGCGGCCACCGGACGCGCGCGCCGCTCGAGTTGGTTGACTGGACGAACGAAGAGGGTTCACGCTTTGTACCGACGATGATTGCATCCGGTACGTTTGCCGGTATGTACACGATTGACTTCGCCTACTCCGCGAAAGATAGACAATGCAGGACATTCAAGGAAGAGCTTGAGCGGATCGGCTACCGTGGAGAGAGAAAAGCCGGCGACCATCGTCTTGCCGGTTACTTCGAAATTCACATAGAACAGGGGCCGGTGCTCTATGAGGAAGGAACCACCATCGGTGTGGTGACCGGTGCCCAAGGCCAGATGTGGTATGACGTTGAAGTGAGTGGCAGACAGGGCCATGCAGGTACGACACCCATGCCATTGCGGCGCGATCCCATGCTCGCATGTGCACGGCTGACCGATGGGGCCACCACTATCGCACGTAACCACGCTCCTTCCGGCCTGGCAACAGTCGGGCTTGTTGAGGTCCGGCCTAACTCGCGTAACGTCATTCCGGGCTCGGTATCCTTTACGGTCGATCTGCGCCACCCGGACGGAGCAGAGCTTCGTCAGATGCACGCGGAGCTTCTCGCGCTCGTGGCTGCGGTTGGTGGGGACACCAATACTGACATCAATCTGCAACGGGTAATGGATCTGCCGCCGCTGCAGTTTGACCCGCGCTGTGTTGACACGGTACGCGACGCGGCCGACCAGTTGGGGTACAGTCACCGCGATATTGTGTCCGGGCCCGGACATGATGCGGTCAACATTGCGAGGGCGGTCCCGACGGGAATGATATTCGTCCCGTGCGAAGACGGAATCAGCCACAATGAGGCCGAAAGCGCGACCAAAGATGACATAATAGCAGGAGCGAACGTATTGCTTCACGCCGTGCTGGAGTACGACAGGGCGATGTCAGCCTGATGTGCCGAAACGTTCTGCACCTCATGAGAAGGAGATGAATGTCTATGGCAGCGACTGAAGACTATCCGGTGATACTGACCATTGATCGTACTGAAGAGCCGCGCGACCGGCTCACCACCTTTTTCAGGCCGTTTGTCGCAATCCCGATTCTCATAATCCTCGGTCTATTGTCTGGCGGCACGGCCGGGTGGGAGAGTTCGCCCTGGAGCGTGGGCCTGTCATCTGCCGGACTTGTTGTGCTACCTACCGTACTGATGATCCTGTTCAGACAGAAGTACCCGGGATGGTGGTATGACTGGAACCTGAACCTTGCGCGGTTCACGGTTCGTGTAGGCGCATATATGGCGCTGCTGGGAGACGAGTATCCATCGACGGACGAGGAGCAGGCGGTCCATCTCGACCTTGTGTATCCCGACGCAGAGGCCGACCTCAGCAGGGGAATGCCACTCGTCAAGTGGTTCCTCGCTATACCTCATTACATCGTACTGGCGTTCCTGGGGATAGCGGTCTTCGTGTGCATCATCGGGTCGTGGTTCGCCATTCTGTTTACAGCGAAAATGCCACGGGCACTCTTTGAGTTTATCGTCGGCTATATACGGTGGGAACTGAGGGTCGCCGCGTATGCGTTCATCCTGACCACTGACAGGTATCCTCCGTTCTCGCTTGATTAGATAGTTCCCGTGTGTGTATCTATCGGGAGCGGCATATAACCTCCACGCGGGAAAGGATGATGCGGATGGCGTGCGATTCTGGACGTACATGTATGGGATGATAGAATCGAATCCGTAACCGCGTGATGAAGGAGGCCGATTTGGAGGACGGTGAGAAGAGGTCCATCGACCCGGCGAGGTACTGGGCGGCCATCCTCGACATGGATGGCGTAATCACGCGTTCGGCACGTACGCATCTCGGCGCGTGGAAACGACTTTTCGATGACTACCTCCGTGAACGGGCGAAACGAACCGGCGAGGAGTTATGGCCCTTCACCGAAGAAGACTACTACCGCTATGTGGACGGCAAGCCACGGTATGAGGGGGCTGAGTCGTTTCTGCAATCACGTGGTATCAACCTTCCCTTTGGAGAAATCGCAGACGCGCCGGAAAAGGAGACCGTATCCGGTCTCGGCAATCGCAAGAACCAGTACTTTCTCTCCCAACTGAACCAACACGGCGTGGAATCATACGATTCTACGAAGGACTTCATACAGTGGTTCAAGACTGCGGGAGGACTCGTGGCCGCAATATCCTCCAGTCGGAACGCAAGGTCTGTACTCGACGCCGCCGGCGTGACCGACCTGTTCGATGCAATAGTCGACGGCGTCGATTCAACCCGGCTGAATCTGAAAGGGAAGCCACAGCCGGACATATTCCTTGAAGCTGCCCGACAGCTTGGCGTCAAGCCGGCACATGCAGTCGTGTTTGAAGACGCGATTGCGGGTGTCGAGGCGGGCAGGGCCGGAGGATTCGGACTGGTGGTTGGAGTTGATAGGCAAGGGAACAATACCGGGCTGAAGGAGGCGGGCTCGGACATAGTCATCCGTGACTTGTCTGAGCTGATGTAACAAATGGACACAAGACGCGCATCGGAATTGCCATCTGCACTCGAGAAGGAACAGGAGTTGGTCGAACGCCTTCTGCAGGCTACACCCGCAGTGTTCTTCGACTACGATGGCACGTTGACACCCATCGTGGACGATCCTGCAAAGGCGACACTGTCCGACTACACCAGAAGTCTGCTTCGCCGTCTGGCGGAGAGGTGGTCCGTTGTCATTATGAGCGGGCGCGGCCTCGATGATGTGCGCGCGCTCGTGGGCGTCGACAACCTCGTCTATGCCGGCAGTCACGGGTTCAATATTGTTGGTGCAAACGAGTCGTTCAGAGAGCAGCCGTTCGAAGAAGTGCGTCCGGAGATTGACCGCGCTGAAGTGGAGCTGCGGGAACGGCTGGCGGACCTCACGGGCGTGAAGGTCGAACGAAAGCTCTATGCCATCGCTTTGCATTATAGACAAGCCAGCGAAGAAACCGCCACGCAGCTCGAACAGCGCGTGAACGAGATTGCCAAGAACTATCCCGGACTCTGGGTCGCGGGCGGTAAGAAGATATTCGAGTTCCGTCCCAACGTCGACTGGAATAAAGGCAAGTCGCTCCTTTACCTCCTGGACAAGCTTCACCTGGACAGGTCGCAGACGATGCCGATCTACTTCGGTGATGACGTGACAGATGAGGATGCGTTCAAAGCGATAGCCGACTCCGGCATCGGCATACTGGTCGCCGAAGAAGACCAGGAGACGGCCGCGCGGTATGTGCTTCGCAACCCTGACGAAGTTACCGTGCTGCTCGAAGAACTGGTAACGCTGGCGGAGATCGAACCGTCGACGACGCCCTGGGCCCTCGTCTATGAAGGGTTCGACCCTGAGACCGAGCAATTGCGCGAGTCCCTTTGTACGCTCGGGAACGGCTATTTCGCATCGCGGGGTGCCGCGCCTGAATCGAGCGCGGGGGAAGTGCACTACCCCGGGACATACATAGCAGGTGTGTACAACCGGCTCGAAAGCGAAGTGGCGGGACGAACTATAGAGAACGAAAGCATCGTCAACGTGCCGAATTGGCTTCCCCTTACCTTCCGCATCGAGGATGGCGATTGGTTCGATCTGTCGTCGGTGGAAATCCACCGCTACAGGCAGGAACTCGATATGGGGAGGGGTCTACTTGTCCGGACGGTTGAATTCTCGGATAGCGAGCAACGACGTACCAGGCTTACTCAGCGTCGCTTCGTGCATATGTCGTACGAACACCTGGCCGGGCTTGAGACCACGCTCCTTCCCGTTGACTGGTCGGGACGCGTGACGATACGGACGGCACTCGACGGTACCGTGGAGAACACGCTTGTGAAACGCTATAGAGCGCTCAACAACCACCATCTGGAGCCGGTCCATGCAGGCGAAACCGATGATTCGCTTATATGGCTCCAGGTCGAGACAAACCAGTCGCAGACACGCATTACTGAGGCTGCACGAACCACGCTGATGCACGACGGCCAGCCGGTCGATGTGCCGCGCACGCACCTTGTTGAAAGTGGATACATCGGACAGGACATGACGGTCGACGTGGAGAAGGGTAAGGCGCTTCGGATCGAAAAGCTTGTCTCAGTGCACAAGTCGGGCGATCCTGCTATGTCGAATGGCATGGTGGAGGCACTGGACAACCTGCGCAGTATGCCCGGCTTCAGCACCCTCGCTGACCGGCATTCGCTGGCGTGGCGGCACCTGTGGCAACGCTGGAAGATATCGCTGGAGGCTGGCAGCGCCTATGTGCAGCAAGTGCTTAACCTGCACATATTCCACCTGTTGCAGGTCGCTTCTCCCAATACGGTTGATCTTGACGTGGGCGTGCCGCCGCGCGGGCTTCATGGCGAGGCCTACCGGGGCCTCATCATGTGGGACGACCTGTTCATCTTCCCGATTATCAACCTGCGCATGCCGGATATTACCCGCGCGCTTCTCATGTACCGCTACCGTAGGTTGCCCCGTGCGCGATGGGCTGCAGCAGCCGAGGGATATCGAGGGGCAATGTTCCCGTGGCAGAGCGGCAGCGATGGCAGGGAACAGGCCCAGCAGCTTCATCTCAATCCCGCGTCCGGCCGATGGATACCGGATAACACCCAACTCGAGCGACACATAAACCTCGCCGTTGCCTACAACATCTGGCAGTTCTACCAGGTGACGGACGACATGGAGTTCATGTCCTTCTACGGTGCGCAATTGATGCTGGAGATAGCTCGTTTCTGGGTTAGTAAGGTCTCATACGACGACGAAATGAAGCGCTACCGGATACTCAGAGTCATGGGGCCTGATGAGTTTCACGACAGCTATCCCGACAGGGAGGAAGCTGGTATCGACGACAACGCGTACACCAATATCATGGTGGCGTGGCTCCTCTGGCGGGCGCTTGAAATGCTCGAGAGGCTGCCTGATGAGCGCCGACGCTTCACGATGGAAGACCTCGCCCTGAAGGAGGAGGAGGTTCGACATTGGGATAGTGTCAGCCGCAACCTCTATGTCCCATTTCACGATGGTGTAATCAGCCAGTTCCATGGATATGGCGACCTGAAGGAATTCGACTGGGAGGCCTACAGGGAGAAGTACGGCAACATACACAGGCTCGACCGTATCCTGGAATCCGAAGGTGACAGCCCGAACCGTTACAAGGTGTCCAAGCAGGCCGACGTCCTGATGCTGTTCTATCTTCTCTCCGCCGACGAGCTGGAGCAGTTGTTCACGAGGCTGGGATACGAGTTCGATACCGAGTCGATTCCCGGGACTGTTGATTACTACCTTGATCGGACGGCCCATGGCTCGACGCTCAGCCGTGTAGTCCACGCGTGGGTGCTCGCCCGATCACACCGCGAGCTTTCCTGGCAACTGTTTCGTGACGCACTCGAGAGCGACGTCGAAGATATACAGGGCGGGACCACACACGAAGGGATACATCTTGGCGCCATGGCGGGTACCGTCGACCTCATTCTCCGCGCTTACTCTGGCATGGAGAGCCGTGACGAGGTCCTGTGGTTCAGTCCGTGTCTGCCTCCACGCATCAAGTCGCTCGACTTCGCTATACGATACAGGGGTGCGAGGATTGATGTGGACATAAAGACCGACCGGATACGATTGTACAGTCGCCCGTCGACCCAGAGGCCCATAACCATCGGGCTGGAGGGTGAGACTCGTGAGCTGGCTCCAGGCGAGGTAATCGAGATCGCTGCTCAGTGCAGCGTGTGAATGGCTGAGGCTGCGGACATCAGCTCGTGAGTCCCAGTATCCCTCGTGCCTCGTGCGGCGTGGCAATCTCGACGTTCAGTTCGTGAGCGATGCGGACGACCTTCGCGACCTGTTTGGCGCTCGACTTCGCCAGCGTGCCCCGGCTGATGAACAGGCTGTCCTCAAGCCCTACACGTACATGTCCGCCCATGAGCAGACCGGCGGTTGCCATCGGTATCTGATATTTGCCCGCCGCACACACCGACCACTGCAGCCCGCTGCCAAACGCACTCTGGGCCGATGACACGAGGAATGCCAGATTCTCCAGGCTAGCGGAGATGCCCCCAAGTACTCCAATGACGAACTGCATGTAGATGGGCTCCGGTATGAGATCCATGTCCACAAGGTACGCAAGGTTGTTAAGCATGCCGGTGTCGAATATCTCGATTTCAGGCTTGGTGCCGCTCTGGAGGAACATCTGCGCGAACTCTTCCATCGAGGCGAAAGTATTCGCTGTGAGGACGTCCTTCGTGCCGGCGAGGTACGGCTCTTCCCACGGGTGCTGCCATTCTTGCAGATTCATCCTCTGCGCCAAGTCGAAGGCGCCACGGTTGAGAGAGCCAGCGGTGAAAGAGGCAAGCTCGGGATGGTGAGCGGGCACGACTTTCAGGCGCTCCGCGGCGGGCATGCCCAGCCCTCCGCCAGTGCTTGCACATATCACGGCGTCGCAACCGGAACGTATGCGCTCGAGTATCTCTCCGTATACGTCGATATCGGAACTCGGTTGTCCCGTTCTTGGATCGCGGGCGTGGACATGAACGATGGCGGCGCCTGCGTGGCACGCTTCTATCGCATGGGCCGCAATATCTTCGGGCGTGACCGGAAGGTACGGACTCATGGATGGTGTGTGGACGCCGCCGGTTACTGCCGCAGAAATGATTCGTTTACTCATCGTATGTGGTTGTTCCTCCCAAGGCTAAGGTTAAGTTGCAGCGACCGCTGTCACACGAGACACGCGGCGTATGCCCAACTGACTGGGAGCGCGACTCTGATTCGGTGCGATTGAAAACCGTCAGCGGGGTGTAAGCCCGAGTATCTGTCGCGCCTCATCGGGGCTGGCGATTTCAATACTGAGTTCTCGCGCGATGCGGGCTACCTTCTCAACCTGTTCGGCGCTCGATTTCGCCAGTGTGCCCCGGCTGATGAAGAGGCTGTCCTCGAGACCCACGCGGATATGACTCCCCATGAGCAGACCAGTCGTCACCATGGGAATCTGGTGCCTGCCCGCCGCGCATACAGACCACTCGAATTCGTTGCCGAACGCCCGCCGCGTCGATTGATACAGGAACATGAGGTTCTCGACACTGGCGGGAATCCCGCCGAGTATTCCCAGTACAAACTGGAGGTAGACCGGCTTTTTCATCAAGCCCTTGCCTGCGAGGTAGGCCAGATTATTGATCATACCGCTGTCGAACACTTCGACCTCTGGTTTGGTATCGCTGTCAAGGAACGTCTGTGCAAACTCCTCCATCGAGGCAAACGTGTTCGTGTAGATGAGGTCCCTGGTGCCGTATAGGTAAGGCTTCTCCCAGTCATGCTTCCACTCGGTCACGTTCATGCGGTCTGGAATGTCGAAGAGACCAAAGTTGACGGAGCCGGCATTGAAGGAAGCCATCTCCGGATGGTGCGTGGGGACGACTTTGACGCGCTCAGAGACAGGCATGCCCAGCCCGCCGCCGGTCGTGGCGCAGATGACGGCGTCGCAGGCCGACCTGATTCGACTGAATATCTCGCCGTAGACGTCCATGTCGGCACATGGTTTGCCCGTGTGCGGGTCGCGCGCATGGATGTGCACCACGGCGGCGCCTGCCTCGGCCGCCTTGATGGCGTCGTTCGCAATCTCCTCCGGAGTCACGGGCAGATATGGACTCATCGTCGGGGTGTGTATTCCGCCGGTTACCGCTGCTGAGATGATTCGCTTGGTCATCGCACTCCTTTGAAGCCTATTCGTACCAGTGCGGGTGCTCCTGGAGTTCCGCTTTGAAATCGAGCAAGACTGTATTGATGTCTGGATAGGCAGGGCACCAGCCCCACTCATCCCGGGCCCGGGAATCGTCGAAAACCTCGATTGTGAATGTGCGGTAGTAGTCCATTATCTGCGGGTCGGGGACATAGGTAATCTGCGCGTCCGGCACGTGGCGCGTGACCACTGCTTCGATGTCGGCTGCGGACGTGGTCGGCGTGATGCCGGCCGTGTTGTAATGGACTGTCTTGATTGATGCAAGCGGCGCATCCGCAATCGCGTATACGGCGTTGGCAGCGTCTTTGAAGTACATAGTGGGCATCTTGGTTTCAGGAGTGACAAAGCATTCAAACGGCTTGCCGCGCAACGGGAACTCGATCATCCAGGCGTTGTATTGCGAGACATGTCTTACTTTGGCGCCGGGACCGATGACGGAGGGAAAACGCACGCAACGGAAGTCGAGACCGAAACGGCGCTTGTAGAACCGGCCGAGGTTCTCGATGTAGGCCTTTCCACATCCGTACATCGTCGTGGGACGCTGCACCGTGGTCTCGTCCGCGATCCGTCCGGTCTCAAGTCCGAATGTCGCGATAGTGCTCGTGAAAACCACCTGGGCTCCGCCGAACAGGCGGGCGGCCTCCAGGACGTTGACAGTACCGTGAACGTTCACTTCGTATGCGGCCCAGGGGTTGGTATCCGAGGGAGCGCTCAGCATCGAGCCAAGGTGAAGGATGCGGTCGATTGAATAGTCGCGCACCACATTGTTCACCTCGGGAGCATATGCAAGATTGCCGCGCACGATGTGCACAGCGGATGCAACATCCTCGATGCGCGTCATGTTCGGCGCAATGTCGAAAAGGACAACATTGTCACCGTTGTGCACATGCATGCGTGCGAGTAATGCGCCGATGAATCCGGTACCACCCGTAATCAGCACGTTCATATACAGGCTCCTTTGGAAGATTCGAAGGCCTTATTCAGGGTTCCAGTACAGATGCTTCAGCCGGTGCAGGAATTCGCGGTCGCGCTTCTCGATGATTGCGTCCCACTCTTGCGACGTGTAATCGAAGAAGCCTTTGCCTGTCTTCATGCCGAAGTTGCCGGCCTCGACCATTGCGAGGTACTTCTCGGGTGGTGTATGCGCATCGCTGATAAGCGGGAAAAGGTACTTGGCGACTGTGCAGATGGTGTCGTGTCCGCCGAGGTCGTTGGTTACAAGTGGCCCAAGGCTGGCCAGCCTGAAGCCGAGGCTTCCCTTGACCGCGAGGTCGATGTCTTCTGCGCTTGCAACTCCAGCCTGCCACAGGTACCAGCACTCGCGCACCATAGCCATCTGTATCCGGTTCAGCAGGTAGCCGGGTATCTCTTTGTTGACTCTGATGGGCAGCTTGCGCACCCGCTTGAGGAGGGCGTACATGAGGTCGACCGTCTCGTCCGACGTGTGTGTGCCCCGTACGATTTCGACCGCCGGAACGATATGGGGCGGGTTGTACCAGTGTACGAGCACGCACCTGGCCTGCCGCTTCGTCTCTGATGCGAACTCGCTGATGAGGAGTGACGAACTGTTGCTTGCGAGGACGGTCCTCTCGGCGCAGACTGTGTCCAGACGGTTGAACAGCTCTTTCTTGACCTCGATGTCCTCCTTGACGGCCTCGATGACTATATCCACGTCACCAACGGCGCGTGCAAGGTCAGGCTCGGTGCTGATGCGGTCAATTGCTGCCCGGGCTTCCGCCTCCGTAATGAAACCGTTTTCGATGAACAGGTCCAGGTTCTTCCGCACACGCTTCATGGCCGAGGCGAGGATTGAATCATTCAGGTCGTTCAGCGTGACGGCGTACCCACCGGTCGCGAGCGTCTGCGCGATTCCATGGCCCATGATGCCGGCACCCACGACTGAGATATGCCGTACCTCGTCGAGTTTCATCAAACCCTCCTATCGATACGCGCGTCACCCGCCGGAGCGTACCGTGCGGCCAATTCTACGTGGGCCGTGTTCTTGCGTCTAGAAGAGTCCGTGAACTTTGCCGGTGGACGTATCGATGTCGACGCGCCGGAACGCCGGGTCTGAGCCTGTGCCCGGCATAAGGCTGATGTTGCCAGCAACCGGACAGAGGAATCGGGCCCCCGCGTATACAAGCACATCGCGCACCGGCAGCATCCAGCCCTTCGGCACTCCTTTCAACGCGGGGTCATGAGTGAGGCTGAGATGTGTTTTGACCATCATGGTGGCGTAGTCATCGTACTGCCGGTCCTGCTCGAACATCTTTGCCTTGGCTTCGGCCTCAGGAGTCCACGTGGCACCGTCCGCCCCGTAAACTACACGGGCGATACGTTCCACCCGGTCGCGCAGTTTCATGTCCATCATGTAGAGGAATTCGAACGGAGTCTCTTCTTTGGCGGCATCAATGACCGCGTCTGCGAGCTCGAGTGCGCCATCTCCGCCGTTGGCCCAGTGCGTCGCCACCGCGCAACGCGCGCCATGGCGCTCGGCAGCCTTACGGACGACCTTGATTTCCTCATCCGTGTCGGTCGAGAAGCAGTTGACGCACACGACGGGACGGATGCCGGAAAGCTTGATGGTGTGCAGATGGTGCACCATGTTTGCAAGTCCCTTTTCGACGAGCTTCACATTTTCCTTCGTGTACTCCTCGGGCAGGGGCCGACCCGGAACGACCTTCGGACCGCCGCCATGCATCTTGAGTGCGCGGATGGAGGTGGTGAGTACGGACACGTGTGGCCGCAGACCGCTGAAGCGGCACTTCACATTCCAGAATTTCTCGAAGCCGATGTCTGCGGCGAAGCCGCTTTCGGTCACATGGTAATCGAAGAGCTTAAGCCCGATGCGGTCGCCGATGATGGACGACTGGCCCACGGCGATATTTGCAAAAGGACCGGCATGAACCATGCAGGGTTGGTACTCGACGGTGGAGCACAGAGTCGGATTGATGGTATTGCGCATCCACGCGGTCATGGCACCGGCGACCTCAAGGTCGCCCGCGGTGACCGGCTTGCCCGTCTTATCGTACGCGAGGATCACGTGGTCCATCCGCTCCCGAAGGTCTTTGAGGTCGGTCGCAATGGACAGCATTGCCATCAATTCCGAACTGACGGCGATGTTAAATCTCGACTGCATGGTGTAACCGTCCATCCTGCCGCCCAGTCCGATAACGATGTTGCGAAGGCTCTGAGCGCAGAAGTCGATAACCCAGCCCATCTCGACGCGGTTGGGGTCGATGTCGAATCGGGGCATGCCACTGCGCTTGACCAGCTCGTCATCGGTATAGTTGCGCTCGTGCTGCATACGGGCGGTCAGGGCGATCATGGCGAGGTTATGAGCGTTGCTGATGTCGTTGATGTCCCCGGTCAGTCCCATTGAAAACTCGGTCATCGGGATGAGAAGGGCGTTGCCGCCGCCGGCGGCAGTGCCCTTGATATTCATGGTGGGACCGCCGGAAGGCTGTCGCAGACAGCCGCCAACGCTCATGCCGCGTTTGCCCAGGCCTTCGATGAGGCCCAGCGACGTCGTACTTTTGCCCTCGCCGAGAGGCGTAGGTGTGATGGCCGTGATTTCGATATACTTGCCATCCGGCCTGCTCTTCAGCCTGTCCATTATCTTCAGGAAGTCGAGCTTGCTCAACCGGCCATAAGGGATGAGTTCATCTTTCTGCAGGCCCAGCCGTTCCATCCATTCGTCGGGCATCGGCATGTCTGCCTCAGCAGCCTGCGCTATCTGCCAGTCCTTCATCGTTGTCACGTCGTACGCCATGTGTCAAAACCTCCTGAACTGCTGCCGCGTCAGGCGCAGCGCGCCATTTGCTCGGTGGCCATGACGGTGTGAGCGAGGAGCATGGTGACCGTCATCGGTCCGAGTCCACCGGGTACCGGGGTGATTGCCTCAGCCTTCTCCTTGACGGCTTCGTAATCGATATCGCCTGCCACGCGATACCCACGTTCTACCGATGGGTCGTCTACGTAGTTCGAACCGAAATCCAGAGCTACCACGCCTTCTTTAACCATGTCTTCTGTAATGAATGCGGGCTGGTTCACCGATACAACCAGCACGTCGGCCTGCCGGGTGTACGTTGCGAGGTCGACGGAATCAGGGTGGCAGAGTGTAACGGTGGCGCCCACGGCCTCCCTGCAGAGAAGCGAAGCGAGTGGCTTGCCGACCAGGTTGTCCACGTTGACGATGACGACGTGCCGTTGGACCAGATCGTCATATCCATACCGCTTCAGCATCTGAACAACTGCCGCGGGCGTTGCCGGCACGAACGAAGGCTGGCCCAGCCAGGAGCGGCCTACACTCAGTGGATGGAAACCATCCACGTCCTTTGCCGGGTTGATGGCCTCCAGGACTGCTTCTTCGTCAAACCGCGGGGGCAGCGGCAGCTGCACGAAGATGCCGTGCACATCGTCGCGCTTGTTGATATGTGCGAGTCGCGAAAGCATATCCTTCTGAGTCACATCCTGCGAGAGGTGTGTCATCTCGCTGCGAAGACCGACCTCGCCCGCTGCCTTTTCCTTGAGACGAACGTAGCTCGCGGAGCCTGCGTCATCTCCGACCATGATTCCGGCCAGCGTCGGTACCACGCCGCGTGCCGAAAGGGCCTCCACGCGATGTGCGAGGTCCGCCCTTATCTCGGCGGAGAGCTTTCGTCCATCAAGTATCGTCGCAGTCATCACCGTTTCCTTCCGTTATGAGCTATCGCGCCAGGAGTCGCTCGGCCGCGGTCACCGTGTTCATCAACAGTATCGCCGTGGTAAGAGGGCCAGTTCCGCCGGGAACAGGTGTTATGGCCGAGGCCTTTTGCGAGACGGCCTCGAAATCAACGTCGCCTACCAGTCCTGGTTTGCCGCCTTCGGGGTCATCCACCATGTTGACGCCGACATCGATGACGACGGCGCCGTCGCGAACCATATCCGCAGTGATCGCGTTCGGCCGTCCCATGGCGGCTACCAGAATATCCGCGCTCAGGGTTACCTCGCGGAGGTCGCGGGTCCCCGTGTGGCACACGGTCACGGTTGCATTAGCGCCCGGCTGTTTTTGCATCAGGATTCCCGCAAGCGGCTTGCCGACGATGTTGCTTCGGCCACAGATAACCACGTGCCGTCCTTCAGGGCTGTTGCCGCTGCGCACCAGGAGTTCCTTTACGCCGTGGGCTGTGGATGGGAAGAAGGTCTCCAGGCCCAGCAAAAGGCGGCCTGCGCTCACCGGGTTTGTGCCGTCGACGTCCTTATCTGGAGCCACCGCGCTCTCGGCGGCAAGCGAATCCAGGTGTCCGGGCAGGGGAAGCTGGAGGATGATGCCGTGGAAGCGTGTGTCCCGGTTGAGCGATTCGATGGTCGACTGCAGAGTCGCCTGGTCTGCGTCTTGTGGCAGAGTGCGGACCTCGTGGACGAGACCCACCTTTTCGCACCCGCGTGCGATGCCCCGGAGATATGAGGCTGATGCGGGGTTTTCTCCCACTACCACCGCCGCAAGACCCGGGACCACTCCGTCGAGGGCTGCGATTCGCTCCTTCAGTTCCTCGTGTATTTGCGACGCGAGGGCGCGTCCGTCTATCACAGTGGCGGGCATCGCTGGCCTCCTGTATGCAAATATCGGTGTGGAATTGTATCACGAGGAGACGTGCAGCCGGTCCGCTGTATGTGAGGCGATCCGATTGCATAATCGAAAGCTCCGTGTTACATTCGCCGGTGGGTCGTTTTCGATTTATTGTGTTGTGCGGCCCGGTCTCACCGGACTGACCACAAATCTATTACACGGAGGGCAATACGTATGGCTCAAGACAAGGGAATGCTGTCCATGATGGACGAAAAGAGGGTGTTCCCGCCGCCCAAAGAGTTCAGCGAGAAAGCACACATCAAAAGTTGGGACGAATACAAAGAGGTCTACGACAGGTCCATTGCTGATCCAGAGGGCTTCTGGGCCGAACGCGCAGAGCAACTCGATTGGTTCAAGAAGTGGGATAAGGTTCTTGTCAATGACTTCGCCAATGCGAAGCATGAGTGGTTTGTCGGTGGCAAGCTGAACGTCACCTACAACTGTCTGGACCGTCATCTCAAGACCTGGCGCAAGAACAAGGCTGCCATCATCTGGGAAGGCGAACCGGTGGGCGAGAGCAAGACTTATACCTATCAGGAGCTCTATCACGAGGTTGCCCGTTTCGCCAACGTTCTGAAGAAACTGGGTGTGAAGAAGGGTGACCGCGTTTCCATCTATCTCCCGATGATTCCTGAACTCGCCATCTCCCTGCTGGCCTGCGCCCGCATCGGCGCCATTCACAGCGTCATATTCGGCGGCTTCAGCGCAGAGGCGTTGCGCGACAGGATCCAGGACTGCGGTTCGGACACGCTTATCTGCTGTGATGGCTACTACCGTAACGGCAAGGTCGTCAAGAGCAAAGGCAACGCGGACGCCGCTCTGGATGAGTGTCCCGACGTTAAGACGTCGATTGTTGTCAAGCGCGTCGGTGCCGATGTTCCTATGAAGGAAGGCCGCGACGTCTGGTATCACGAAAAGATGGCGGAGCCGGACATCAAACCGGTCTGCGAGCCGGAAGTGATGGATGCCGAAGACCCGCTGTTCATTCTGTATACCAGCGGCAGCACGGGCAAACCAAAGGGCGTGCTCCACACCACTGCGGGTTACCTTCTATACGTCACACAGACATTCAAATGGATTTTCGACTACAAAGATGAGGACACGTTCTGGTGCACGGCCGACATCGGCTGGGTCACCGGTCACAGCTACATCGTATACGGCCCGCTCTCGTCAGGCGCGACGAGTCTGATGTACGAGGGCGTGCCCACGTTCCCGCAGCCTGACCGCTTCTGGGACATAGTCGAGAAGTACCAGGTCAACACCTTCTACACTGCGCCGACCGCGCTCAGAGCACTGATGCGCGAGGGCGACAAATGGCCTAACGGACGTGACCTCTCAAGCCTCAGGCTTCTGGGTACTGTGGGTGAACCCATCAATCCAGAGGCGTGGATGTGGTACTACACTGTGATCGGACAGTCCCGCTGTCCTATCGTGGACACCTGGTGGCAGACTGAAACTGGTGGTATTCTCATCAGCCCGATGCCTGGTGCCCACTCACTGAAACCCGGCTCAGCTACGTTCCCCTTCCCCGGTGTTGAACCGGCGATCGTTCGGGAGGATGGCTCTCCTGTCGACGTGAACGAGGGCGGTTACCTCATCATCAAGCAGCCGTGGCCTGGACTGATGCGGAGCGTATACGGCGACGCGACCCGATTCAAGGAAACCTACTTCGTGCGCTTCCCCGGCGTATATACGACCGGCGATGGTGCACGCAGGGATGAGGACGGGTTCTACTGGCTGATGGGTCGTATCGACGACGTCATCAACGTGTCTGGTCATCGCATCGGCACGGCGGAGGTCGAGAGCGCACTCGTGTCGCATACGAAGGTCGCCGAGGCGGCCGTTGTCGGCATGCCTCACGAGATTAAGGGCCAGGGTATCTACGCCTACGTGACATTGGTTGCTGGCGAGGAGAAGACAGAGGAACTTAAGAAAGAGCTCGTGAATCACGTACGCAAGGAGATCGGCCCCATTGCCGCTCCTGACGCGATTCAGTTCTCCGACTCGCTTCCCAAGACACGCAGCGGCAAGATCATGCGCCGTGTCCTCGTCAAAATCGCTGCTGGCGATACGGGCAACCTTGGCGATACCAGCACGCTCGCTGACCCGAGCGTTGTCGACGACCTTCTGGCTCACCGCAGCAGCTAGAAGGAGGATGCTCCACGCAAGGTGCTTTATGGTGTGCCGGGCTCATTTGAGGCCCGGCACATCTCGAAATGATTAGATACGTAGAGAGGAGTAGTACATGGCAGACCAGAAACTCGGCAATCCCGCTGTCGTGGGACTGGCCGGATTCGGAACCACAACCCTGTTGCTGCAATTCCATAACTTGGGAATGGCCGGGGCAGGTGTGGTGCTCTGGACCGCGCTGTTCTTTGGTGGCCTCGCACAGCTTGTCGCAGGTTTGAAGGAGTACGGAAGCGGCAACAACTTCGGTTTCGCTGCGTTCTCGACCTATGGCGCATTCTGGATGGCACTGGCTGGAATCTACATCGGTATCCACTTCAGTATTCTGACACCGTCGACGGCGGATATCGGCTGGTTCCTTGTGGCATTCACTGTGCCGACCATCATCTACACACTCGCAGCCTGCAGAGCCAGCGGCGCTCATTCGCTTCTGTTCGTCACGCTGCTGATCGGCTTCATCGGTCTGGATCTCGGTCACCTCGGCGGCGGCGCTATCTGGAACCTCATCGCTGCAGTCGACCTTATACTCTGTGCCTTGACTGCACTCTACATTATGGCCGCAATCGTACTGGCCGATTTTGGCTGGAAGCTGCCGATGGGCAAAGGCTGGCTGGCACCCAGGAAGTAGAGTACTACTTGTTCGAGCGATTCGAGGGGGGCGCTTCAGCGTCCCCCCTTTCTTTCGCGAGCAATGCCTCCAGAAGATGACGCCACTTGCCACCGGTCTTGCGCGTATCTATGCGCACCTGCGTCGGACCGGCCTTCACCGCCGGGCCCAGATTGAGATGGATGGGGAGATCGGCCATCTTTTTGGGAACGAGAACCAGTTCGCTGCCCTGCCGTGTAATAGACGTGACGCCTGTGCGGGTGGCAAGCACGCGGATCCTGGCGACATATATGAGGTCTTTCACGGGTGGAGGAGGTGGTCCGAACCTGTCCCTTAACTCCTCTGCGAGGGCGTCGATGTCGGAAGGCGCGGCCGCGTCGGTCAACCGCCTGTAGAGGATTATGCGTGTGGCAGGGTTCTCCACATATGCGGCAGGAATGAAGGCGGAAACCGGTAGGTCCAGTGTTGGGGCCTCTTCACGCAGCGCAAGGGCCTCTGGCGTCACAAGATCGGGTCTGATGCGCTCGACCTCTTCGGCGAGCATACTGCAATAGAGTTCGAATCCGACGGCAGTGATATGACCGCTCTGGCGCGTGCCCAGCAGGCTTCCTGCGCCGCGTATCTCGAGGTCACGCAGCGCGATTTCGAGTCCCGCGCCCAACTCGTTGGCCTCAAATATAGTGCGCAATCGGCGCCGGGCCTGTGGCGAAAGCTCCTTGTTCCTGGTATGGAAGAAATGTGCGTACGCCTGGTTGCGTCCGCGTCCGACGCGACCGCGGAGTTGATACAGTTGCGTCAAGCCCAGTCGCTCAGCTTGATTGACGATGAGGGTGTTGGTATTCGGCATGTCCAGTCCGAGTTGGACTATGGTTGTAGCCACAAGGACGTCGATATTTCCCCGCGCGAATTCGGTCATGGTGCGTTCCAGCTCGTCCTCAGCCATACGGCCGTGCGCGCAGCCGAACCGGGCTTCAGGAACGAGGTCCTGGAGTACGTGAACGACTGCCTGTATCGACTCGATGCGGTTGTGTATGAAGAACACCTGGCCGTTGCGCTCCAACTCACGGAGGATTGCCTGGCGCACGAGCGTCTGGTCGTACGGTCCTACATGGGTGCGCACGGCCAGTCTCTCTTCGGGCGGCGTTTCCATCGTGCTCAGATCGCGTATGCCGGTGAGCGCCATATGCAGCGTCCGTGGAATAGGAGTAGCGCTCAGGGTGAGCGTATCGAGGCCTGCCTTCATTGAACGCAAAGCCTCCTTCTGCATGACGCCGAAACGCTGCTCTTCGTCGATAATCAGCAGTCCGAGATCCTTGAAGGCGATGTCGTGCTGGAGCAACCGGTGCGTGCCAATCAGGATGTCGATGCTCCCCGCAGCGAGGCCGTTCAGGACCTCGCGTTCCTCTGCCTGAGTGGAGAAACGGCTCAACACTGCGGTGGTAACCGGGAATGCCCCGAGGCGTTCCGAGAACGTTGTGTAGTGCTGCTGGGCCAGTACGGTGGTAGGCGTCAGGATTGCGACCTGTTTGTCTTCCATGACGGCCTTGAATGCAGCCCTTAGAGCAATTTCGGTCTTGCCATAGCCAACGTCACCGCAGATGAGGCGGTCCATGGGTCGCTCGCGTTCCATGTCCGACTTCACTGCGTCGATTACCTCAAGCTGGTCCGGCGTTTCGATATAGGGGAATGACGCCTCAAGTTCCTGTTGCCACAGCGTGTCACGTGAAAAAGCATGGCCGCGCGCGAGTTGCCTGCGCGCGTAAAGCGACACGAGCTCTTGCGCCAGGGCGCGCGTCGATTGACGGACGCGCTGCTTTGTACTCTCCCATTCGCTCGACCCGAGGCGGCTTAAATGCGGTGCGTGCTCACCTCCGCCAACGTAGCGGCTCACCCGCCGTATCTGCTCGGTAGGGACGTAGAGCGTGTCGCCACCGTGGTACGTGATTTCCAGATACTCATGCTGTATTCCGCCGGTCTCTATTGTTGTGAGTCCGGCAAACTGCCCGATGCCGTGGTCCACGTGGACGACCAGATCATCGGGCTTATATGACAGCACGAACGGCTCGCGACCATGTTCACCGCGCGGCTGACGCCGTGCATGTTTGACAAAGCCGAACAATTCGGCATCGGTGAGTACACGGAGCTCACCGGGTATAGTCCAGCCGTGGGGCACCGATCCATGCACAATTGAAAGAGAGCCCGGCGGAGGCGTCTCATCCATATCGTCGATAGACGGGACGGGTCGATCATGCTGCTCGAAGAGCTCGGACAGCCTTTGTGATTGCTGTGAAACCAGTACGGTCCGCTCAGACGTCGATGGGGTGTCAGCTGTTTCCCGTATGAACTGGTCCAATCGGCCCGCCCGTGAGAGCGCAGGCGCAAAGAACGATCGTGTCTCTCCTTCCCCCTCAACCCAGGCGAGAAGCCCAATGCGCCGCCTGCCCGAGAGCCTGCTCTCTATGTCTTCCCAATAGAAGTGGTCGGTTGTCGAAACCCCGGCATTGGCGGTATCCAGGTACTCAGTCATTTCGGCACGAAGGCGTGCGCCGCGCACGCGCAGTGCAGACGGGTCATCCAGCACTATAGTGGTCGATGCTGGAAGGTAATCGACGATACTGTATGTGCCGCCTGTGGTGCTGACGGGCGAGATGGAAGCTGTCTCTATGAGATCGAACGAACGCTGGGTGCCCGTGTCGAAAGGACGGATGGTATCGACCTCGTTGCCGAAGAACTCCATGCGTACAGGATGGTCGAGGGTAGGAGAGTAGATGTCCACGATTCCGCCGCGTCGACTGAATTCACCCGAACGGCTGACGAATTGAACTCTCTGGTATCCCATTGCGACAAGTCGATCAAGCAGCTGTTCGGATGAGAGCGACTGCCCGCGGTTGATTTGTATCACGGCGGCAGCCAGTCGTTCAGGAGGCGGCAACGTTCCGAGTGTAGCCAGCACCGAACTCACGAATATGACTTCAGGGAGTGGCTCTTGTCCAAGCGCGAGCTGGCCCGCAAGTCGTGCACGTTCAAGCGCCGCCTCGGTGGTCGCTTCGGACGGCCCCACGTGGGGGAAGTCCGGTTCCGGGATTCGCATGACGCGCGTGCCGGGAGGCGCCCATGATTCCAGTTCATCGGTGAACGAGGACGCTCGCTCAGGGTCGGGTACGATAAACAGTACCGGAGTCTTAAGGTCGGACTGGAGCGCCGCGATGAAATATGAGGCGGCCGACTCCGGCACGGTGAGGGAGTGCACCTCATTGGAGGTAATAAGGCACTGACGCAATGATTGGTATGCGGGCATGCGGTGAAGGACTTGAAGAAGACCATGAAGATGCATGAACGGCGGCAGTATAGCAGCTATGTGGGTGCGTAGTTGAGCCGGTATGCGCGCTGATATAATGCTTCCGTGTCAAGGCGTCGGCTTGTCGTGAAGCTGGGGACAAGTCTCTTAACGTCTGCAAGAGACCATCTGGACCTTGCCGTCATGGCCACGCTGGTGGAACAGATTGCCGAGCTGCATCGCAGGGGCCGGGAAGTCATCGTTGTGTCCTCCGGGGCTGTAGCGGCGGGACGCGAACGATTGCGCGGCAGCCGCATTGTGGATGTGGAGGGGACTCCCCTCAAACAGGTGCTCGCGTCAATAGGGCAGAGCCATCTCATGAGCACGTACGAGATGCTGTTTTCACGACACGACATAACAATCGCACAGGCCTTGCTTACGCGCGATTCCCTGGTAAACAGGGCCGGATACTTGAACGCACGTAATACGCTTATGACCTTGTGCAGGATGGGGGTCGTGTGTATCGTAAACGAGAACGACGTTGTGGCGGTAGATGAGCTGGAAGAGAGACAATTCGGGGATAACGATAACCTGTCGGCGATGGTTGCGAATCTCGTCGACGCAGACCTGCTGGTCATCCTCACTGATATCGCCGGGCTGTATACGTGCGACCCGAGAAGGAACTCTTCCGCTGAGCTTATACGCGTGGTAGAACATATTGATGATTCTGTTGAAGCACTGGCAGGGGGGCCGTCCGGTTATCAGGGAATCGGCGGTATGTGTACGAAGATAGAGGCCGCCAGGCTTGCGACCAGTTCAGGAATTGACGCGGTTGTTGCTGATGGATGCGAGAGAGACGTCCTGGTGAGGATAGACAGGGGAGAGGAAATCGGAACCCGCTTTCTTGCGTCGGCGACGCGGCTGGAGAGCCGCAAGCGATGGCTTGCGAGCGGCCTCGCACTACACGGTGCCATCGTAGTTGATGAAGGTGCGGTACGGGCCCTCAGGCGTGGTTCGGGAAGCCTTCTGCCTGCCGGTGTCAAATCGGTGAAAGGACAGTTCGCCCGGGGCGATACTATAGAGATATGTTCAGAGGACGGAGAACGGATCGCCTCTGGCATCGTGAACTACGATGCTGAGGATGTCCGTACCGTGATGGGACACCAGTCATATGAAATGGCAGACCTGCTGGCGGATGTGTTCGGCGACGAAATCGTCCATCGGAACAACATGGTTGTGCTTTAAGAGGTGAATGTGAACGCGAAATTCGAGGAACTTCAGGTCAAGGCACAGAGAGCAAAGGATTCAACCCACCGCCTTGCCGTGCTTCCCTCAGCGACCAAGAACCGGGCACTGAGGGCTGTTGCCCGTTCTCTCCGGGAAAACCAGGCTGTCGTGCTCAAGGCGAACGAAGAGGATTACGCGGAAGCGCGCGCATCCGGCATGGCTGAGGCGATGCTTGACCGCCTTATGCTTACGCCGGCGCGGATCGAAGGTATGGCGAGCGATGTTGTGTCCATAGCCGCGCTTCCGGATCCCGTTGGACAGGTATTCGATTCGCGCACACTTGCTAATGGACTGCAGATACAGAAACGGCGCGTTCCGCTCGGCGTAATAGCTGCCGTCTACGAGAGTCGACCAAATGTCACAGTAGATATCTCGTCGCTGTGCCTCAAGGCTGGAAATGCCACACTGCTGCGAGGAGGCAAAGAAGCCCGCCGGTCTAACAAGGCGCTGGCCACAATCATCCAGGATGCGTGCAGGGCGGAAGGTGTGCCGGACGGTTCTGTAGAGTTCATTGATTCGACCGATCGAACCCTCGTGAACGAGATGCTGAAGATGAACCGTCATATCGACCTCATCATTCCGAGAGGACGCGTGGATCTGATACGCCTGGTGGCAGAGAACGCAACGATGGCTGTCGTAACAGGCGGCATAGGCGTGTGCCACACCTACGTCGATAAGACTGCGGATATCGAGAAGGCGGTGAAGATAGTCAACAACGCCAAGGTACAGCGACCCACAGTGTGCAATGCTCTCGACTGCGTTCTGGTGCACCGTGAGATGGCGGGCGAGTTTCTGCCGCGTCTCGCGAAGACGTGGCAAGCGGGCGGCGTTGAGATGCGTTGTGATCAGGCGACGCTTGAGTTTCTGCGTAGCGCTGGTATGTCTTACGGCGTCGCCGCCGGCGACTCCGACTGGGGTATGGAATACCTCGCGCTGATAGCATCGGTCAGGGTAGTCGATTCACTCGATGCCGCCCTTGAGCATATCGCGAAATATGGTTCTGGACACTCGGAAGCGATCGTTACCGACAGATACACAGCCGCGCGTCGTTTCCTCAATGAAGTCGATGCGGCGTGCGTCTATGTCAACGCGAGCACCCGTTTCACTGATGGCGCGCAGTTTGGACTGGGCGCGGAGATCGGCATCAGCACGCAGAAGTTCCACGCCCGTGGTCCGATGGGGCTTGAGGAGATAACCAGCTACAAGTGGGTTATCTACGGCAGCGGCCAGGTGAGGGAATGACGGCAGTCAGGATGACAGGTCTTTGAGGACCTGTTGCTGCATCTGGAACAGCCTCTGGATTCCCTTGCCTGCCAGCTCGAGAAGAGCATCGGTATCCTTCCGTGAGAAGGGCTGATGCTCTGCGGTTCCCTGTATCTCAACGAATTCTTGCTTATCGGTCATTACCACGTTGAAGTCAACCTCGGCCCGGAAGTCCTCCTCATAACAGAGGTCGAGCAAATACTCACCCCTGACAATGCCCACGCTGGTAGCGGCGATCATCTTGGATAGGGGATTGCCACGCAGGACAGCTTTCTTCCTGAGCCTCTGGAAGGCCTGGTACAGCGCGATGTATGCTCCGGTAATGGCAGCGGTCCGCGTGCCGCCGTCTGCCTGGAGGACATCGCAGTCGACGATCATCGTGCGTTCGCCAAAGGCAGTGAGGTCGGTGCC
>CAZKHH010000016.1:0-28716 GCA_964552485.1 uncultured Dehalococcoidales bacterium
GTCACTTCGGAAGGAACCGTTATCTCGCCCGACCAGATGATCTCGTATTCACCGGTCGTGGCGAATGTGTCCTCGTCTGCGGGCCCCAGTACACGGACCAGCGTATTGACGGAGTCCGGCTCTGCCGAAGCCTGAGACGGGACCAGGGACGACACTGCAAGGGTCAGGAGCAGCGCTCCAATCAGCACTGCAACGGTTGAGAATGATCCGACGCACCACTGACGACACACGTGCGCGAGGAGCTTCGACAAAGAGCGGCTGCGCGTTAAAGAATCCGCCAAATCAAGTCCCCTTGATGCAATTCCAGTATACCCGATGGTAGCATCGCAGGGATAAGGCTTCAAGCGCACTGCAGGTCAGCAGCCGCGGACGCCAACCGTGCCGACAAGGGGCTCTGCCTGTCTCGCAAACTCTTGCAGGCATCCGCATGAGAATGGCGCCAGGGAAGCGTAGGCAGGGTCGATAACTCCGCCGGATGCACGGTACTGCTGAAGGTAGTACCGTGCATCCGGGCCGATAAGGCCGGCAATCTCGACAATGTCTTGTTCGTCGACGACACCCGGCACGCATGTGGTGCGAAACTCGTAGGGAATCCCCGAGCACCGGATAAGGTCGATGGCGTGTCGGATGCGCTCCGCTTCCACGGACCGTCCCGACGCCACTGCGTACCGCCCCGGCGACGTCTTGACGTCCATGGCGATGTAGTCGACCAGTCCCGAATCGATTGTCCCGCGAAGCATCTCGACTTCGTAACCGTTGGTATCGAGTTTCACCGCCAGGCCGGTCTTCCGCACGGCCGCCAGCAGGGACACGAGCTGCTCGCCGTGAATCAGTGGCTCGCCGCCGGTAACAACAACACCGTCGATGAGTGCCTTTCGCTGACTCAAACGGCGTATGACCTCATCGACGCCGAGCCGTGGCTGCAACTCCGGTCTCAGAACGAGGTCCGCATTGTGGCAGAAGGGGCAGCGGAAATTGCAGCCGCCGAGAAACAGCACTGCCGCCACCCTGCCGGGATAGTCCAGAAGCGACACGCCCTGGAACCCGCAGACCTCAAGGTCGGTCAGGCAACGTTCCTCCATCTCACACAGGCATGGTCACCGCGTAACCGCGCCTCGCTTTGAACTCCTCACGCTTACCCTTGTTCCACTGCTGGACGGGCCGGAAATATCCAACGATACGGGAATAGATCTCGCAAGGCTCTCCGCACTCGGGACAGGCCGAATGCTCGCCCGAAATGTAGCCATGGCTATGGCAGATTGAGAAGGTGGGCGTAAGCGTGAAATACGGCATTCTCACGCTCTCCGTCACGCGTTTGACCATGAGTTTGCAGGCATTGATATCTTCGATGCGTTCGCCCAGGAAACAGTGGTATACGGTGCCTCCGGTGTACTTCGACTGGAGGCGATCCTGGTGCGCGAGCGCGTCGAACAGGTCTCCTTCGTAATCCACGGGCAGATGCGTGGAGTTCGTGTAGTACGGCTCTTCCCCTCCGGCCGTCTTGATAGTCGAGAAATTCTGCCGGTCGAGCCTCGCAAGGCGGAAGCATGCGCCCTCACCCGGCGTGGCCTCGAGATTGTAGAGTTGCCCCGTGTCCTCCTGGAAAGCCGCAAGGCGTTCAAGCATGAAATCAAGGATCTCGTCAGCAAATGCCTCGCCTTCTGCCGTGTCGATACCGGCACCGAGGAAGTTGAGACAGGACTCGTGCATCCCAATGAGTCCGATAGTCGAGAAGTGATTCGCCCAGTAGGCATCAAGGCGTTCCTTGACCGAAGCCAGGTAGAAGCGGGAATAGGGGTAGAGCCCCTGCTCTGTGAAACGCTCGATGGCTTTCCGCTTTATCTCAAGGCTATCGCGGGCCAGCGTCATCAGATGGGCGAGACGCTCCTTGAAGTCCTCCTTCGAGGTCGCCAGGTAGCCTATCCGGGGCATGTTGATGGTGACGACACCAACGCTGCCAGTAAGCGGATTGGAGCCGAAAAGGCCGCCACCGCGCTTACGCACCTCGGCGAGGTCGAGCCGGAGACGGCAGCACATGCTTCGAGTGTCCTCCGGTTTCATGTCGGAGTTGACGAAGTTCGCGAAGTACGGAATCCCGTACTTGGCGGTCATCTGCCATAGTGGATCGAGTCCGGGATTGTCCCAATCGAAATCCTTTGTAATGTTATAGGTCGGAATCGGGAAGGTGAATATCCGTCCTTTGGCGTCACCCTCCATCATGATTTCGCAGAAGGCGCGATTCAGCAGATCCATCTCGTACTGGAAGTCGCCATACACTTCTTCCTGTGGACGACCCCCTATGACAACGCTTTCTTCTGCAATATGAGACGGGGGATTCAAGTCCATGGAGAGGTTCGTAAACGGGGTCTGGAAGCCAACACGCGTCGGAACGTTCAGCCCGAAGACGAACTCCTGCATCGCCTGCTTCACTCCCCTGTAGTCGAGATTATCGTAGCGCACGAACGGAGCAAGCAGGGTGTCGAAATTGGAGAACGCCTGCGCACCTGCCGCTTCTCCCTGCAGCGTGTAGAAGAAGTTCACTATCTGACCGAGTGCGCTGCGGAGATGCTTCGGAGGACTGCTTTCAACTTTGCCCGGTACACCGCCGAAGCCTTTGAGCAGCAGGTCTTTCAGATCCCAGCCACAACAGTAGACGCCCAGGATACCGAGATCGTGAATATGGAATGCGCCGTTGGTGTGCGCCTCGCGAATCTCAGGGGGATAGATGGTGCCAATCCAGTACCGCGAAGCGATGCCGGCGGAGACGTAATTGTTGAGGCCCTGGAGTGAATACTCCATGTTGCTGTTCTCGTTGACACGCCAGTCGAGTCGACCGATGTAGTCATCGACCATATTCCGCGCACCTTCGAGCAGTTTGCGGGATTCCCTCAGCTTTGAGTGCTGCTCCCGATAGAGGATATATCCCTTGGCAACGGTGGAATGACCATTCTCAATGAGAATCTGCTCCACCAGGTCCTGGGCTTCTTCGACGGTTGGCACGCGTCCGTCTCTGCACGTAATGTTCAGGATGGACACAACCTGGGAGGTAACGCGCTCAGCAATACCTCGGTCCGTGCCGCCGGTGGCCCGGACCGCCTTGAAAACGGCTTCGGTTATCTTCTCGGCGTCGAAGGCGACGATGTCACCCTCGCGCTTGCGAATATGCTCGATCTTGTGGTTTGTCATTCTCCGAACCTCCTCTCAACTTTCCAGCCGAAGGAGAACACGAGCGGAACGTGATGCGGATGGGAGCCCCCCTCAGGCTACCCCTACATATTGGGACAACCGGTTATGATTGTCAATATATAGTGGTGAAGAGGTTACGAACGGAACGCGACAAATGGTACAGAAGTATTGCGGACCTGGTTACGCAAGCGACGCGTCAAGGGCAGTCACGCGTGCTCCGGCCTCAGTAATCCGTTCGGACACGTGAGGAAGATCGGCGCTCGAGCATACAAGCAGCGTGCTTACACCGGATAGCGACGCTTCCGCCGCTGCGGCAGCGGCGGCCCAGCAGCAATGAGGCTCTACCCCAGCGGTACGGAGCGCCACGAGGGCTTCCATGCCGGTCGCGAGCACGAGTCTCGCGTCCCTCGCCAGAGACGACAGCCGTCCAAGGTCGGTGTGTCCATTCGCGGCTTGGATAGAAGGAACTACCGCCAGAGTAACCTCCCTCGGGGTCAGGGGTATGATTCCCTCAATCTCCATAACACCGACGCCGCCACCGCGTGCGGCGCGCCGGTCGACGGTTGCTCTGACCACATCCCCCGACTTGAGGGGGACGGCATGCAGCTCACCGTCACGCATCTCCAGGCTCACGACGTCGCCCTGCTCAAAATCATCGTCGGCAATCGCGGCCGCGACGGAGATATCCCGGACAATCCGGCCTACCCGGTCTGAGTACGCCTGGAGCTGCCGCGACATCCGCAGCATCCAGTCAACTCCCTGAGGAGTAACCGAATAGCTGCCTCTTCCAGTCGAGACAACCCATCCATGCGCGACGAGTTCTTTCACGTGCTCCGAGACAGCCTGCACAGTTATGCCCAGAGCAGTTGCGATGTCTTTCTGCTGCACCGACGGCTGATGAGCGGCGAGTTCCACAAGGACACGAAAGCGCGTCCCCGAACTGCGGCCTTCGAAGATCTCAGTAATCAAGGCGGCTCAGTATACATCGGCGGGCTTACACATGCGACTATTGACCGCCGACCTGGACACATCTACGCTAGCCCTAAATCCTTACGGAGGTACGAATGTCTACAGAGGCAAGGGAAGCGATGCTCGACGCAATCGAAAGTGAAGCACATGCGCTGGAGAAGGACTACCACGGCTGCTCGCGCTGTGTGCTAATCCCGCTGCAGAAACACCTGGGGCTGGCCAATGGTGCAGTTGCCCGCGCTGCGTCGCCGCTTGCAGGTGGCATCGCACTCTCGGGAGAGGCATGCGGCGCGCTCACCGGTTCGCTATTGGCCATCGGCCTCGCGGTTGCGCCGGAGGACCTCAACGACCGTGACGGATTTCTGAACACCCTGACCTCAGGGTTCCGTTTCCGCAGGCGCTTTGAGAAGCAGTTCGAAGAGACCACGTGCAGGGGACTGCAGAAGGCGAGGCTCGGCGATTTCTACAGCATGGCAGACCCCGAGGCATACAAGAGTTTCGTTGAGCTTGGCGGCTACGAAACCTGCTCCGCCATAGTCGGCGCCGCAAGCCGCCTTGCTGCGGAATTCATCCTGGAACTGTACGACAAGGGCATGGCGCAGCTCGGCATCGATATCTAGAACGAGAACGCCGATGGGCAGAGTCGCGATAACACGCATCGGTGACACGCTGGTTTGCGGGCACGGCACACACCCCTGCCATGCTCGATGAGATGCAGATGCATCCCGTATCTGTCATCCGGCTCCACGATGGCCTCAAGTTCAGCCTGCGCCTCTTCAGGAGACACGCGCACATGGATGAGGCCCAGACGCTGCGACACTCTATGTACATGGGTGTCAACAGGCATAGCAGGCATCCCGAGCGCGAAGACCAACACGCAACTCGCCGTCTTGGGCCCGACTCCCGGCAGCGCGGTGAGATAAGAGCGCGCTTCGTCCAGGCTCATTGCGGAGAGGAAAGCGAGATCGAGCGACCAATGCTGCCGGCGGACCTCCTCGAGGATATGCTTGATTCGCACTGACTTGATACGAGAGAGCCCCGCAGGCCTGATAATCTCCTCGATGTCAACCACGTGTGCTCCGACAACACTCTCAAGTGAGCCGTACCGGTCCAGCAACGCACGAAAGGCCCGGTGCGAATTCACATCCGATGTGTTCTGAGAGAGGACGGTTTCGATGAGAACGTCGACAGGTCGACCATGACTCGTCCATCGACGAGGACCGTAGTGTTCATCAAGCAGGCGTTTTATGTCATATAACCGCTGTTTGAGGTCGGCCATATCTCCGGCCAGGCTCTCAGTGGTTTCCGCCATAGCACTCAACCCGCGTGAAAAACTAACCCGGCGTATGCTAGTGTATCGACGCAGTGTCTGTGAGTGTAGCACTCGACGTCGACCCCGGCATAGATGATGCCCTGGCCATCATGCTCGCGCTTCGTTCTCCCGAAGTGCAGATCGATCTCGTTACAACCGTAGCGGGCAACGGCCCTCTCGAGATGACGACCCGCAACGCTCTACGGCTTCTACATCAACTTGGCGCACCTCATATCCCCGTCTGCGCGGGCGCCGAGCGACCGCTCTCGGCACCTTTCCACGGTGCGCTGAGCTACCACGGCGCGGATGCGCTTGGCAATCTCGACATCGGGGATGGTCCGGAACGCACCGCCCGTACCACCGCACACGAGGCCCTGTATGAATTCGCAGCCTCAGCGCCCGGCGAGCGGACACTGGTCGCAACGGGGCCACTCACAAACGTCGCGCGCGCCTTTCAGTCGCACAGCGACCTGCCCGGCCTGCTGAAGGAACTCATCATCATGGGCGGGGCGTTCCGTCTCACTCCATACGGTACGGGCAACGAAACGCCGTACGCCGAATTCAACATCTGGCAGGATCCCGAGGCGGCAAAGATAGTGTTCGGGTCGGATGCGCGCATGCGGGTTGCGGGCCTTGATATCACGGCCGACCCGTCAACCGCGTTAGACGTGACCGATGTAGCGTTCCTCCGCAGAAGTAACTCCGCTTTCGGCACGCTTGCAGCGAGCCTGGCCGGCTTCACACTTGCGCGGCACGATGTATGTCAGTTGCATGATCCCCTCGCGCTTGCCATCGCGCTCAAGCCGACACTCTTCGATTTCGTCCCGGGAGAGGTGCGCGTCCACACCGGTGAAGGCAAGTACCGCGGAATGACCGAGTTCCACGGCGAGGAACGCGAAACGCCTGTTCATGTAGCCCGCTGGGTAGACGCCAGGTCTTTTAAGCACCTGTTCCTGCAGAGACTGGCTGAAGACACATGAGCCAGGTACTGGTGTGCGGAGCCATTAACTGGGACACCACCTGCTTCGTTCCTCACCTGCCATCGCCCGGAGAGGAGGTCACGTGCACGCGCGTGTCGGAAGTATCAGGCGGCACGGGCGCAAATGTAGCCGTCGCGGCGGCCCGTTTCCTGGGCCCGGACAAAGTCGCGCTCATCGGCGCCTTGGGCACCGACGCGATAGCCCGCCGCCAGATCGAAGCGCTCGAGGATGAAGGCGTATCGACAACCAGCGTGACGAAGGTGCGAGGCCACGTTTCGGGACACGCGTATATATTGGTCGACGAATCCGGACAGAATGTCATCGCAAGCAACCTCGGGGCAAATACCGCACTCTCTCCGCGACACGTAACGCGCCGGAGGTTACGGTCGCTCGCCGGTCACTGCCAGTGCATCGTGCTCACAGACCCTCCGCTGGCAGTCGCTTCAGCCCTGATACAATACGGTGCTTCAGGCAGGATTCCGGTACTCTGGGATCCCGGAGTGTTGGTAGGCTACGGGAGGAATGCCCTCCAAGCGCTCTTGCCTGGCGTGGATTCCCTGGTCCTTAATGAAGCCGAGGCTGAACGCTTGTTCGGCAGCGCACGCCCGCAGGAAGTCCGCCGCCTTCTTGAGAACGAAGGCCCGGCCCATCTCGTGCTTAAGCACGGCGCGCAGGGCTCCCTGGCAATCTCGATGCAGGACAAGCAAGCCATACACTCGCCACCGCTTCCTCTTGAAGACCTCGGCATGAAGGCAGTGAGCGCAGTCGGATGCGGCGACGTGTTCGTCGGAACGTATGGAGCGTGCCTGTCGGAAGGGATGAGCCGGGAGGCATCGTTGCTCATGGCTTCGGCAGCGTCCGGCTACAATGTGACAAGGCCCGAAACGCGCGGAGCGCCTGACCGGGCGACACTGGACAGCCTGATAAACAAGGCAGCCAGTTCAGGATTCGAAACGCAACGAGTGGAGTACACAGATGAGTGAGCCCCTGAAGATGTCCCCGTACCAGCAACCTCCGGCATTCCGTGCTGGTGTGAAGACAGGCGTGACAACGGGGATACGCAAAGGCCTGCGTGGCTTTCTCTGGATCTGCAGGATTCTGCTGCCGGTATCGTTCGGCGTTGCGTTGCTCGACTGGACGGGATGGCTCTACGCGCTGGACCCGTTCTTCCAACCAGTCATGGGCATCATGAACCTGCCACCCGAGGCTGCTCTCCCGGTACTGACTGCTGTCTTCACGAGCTTCTATGCCGCGCTGGGAATGATAGTGGTCATCCCATTCACAAACGAGCAGGTTGTTCTGCTCGCGATATTCATCACCATCTGCCACATGCTTATCATCGAAGGGCTAATCCAACACAAGGCAGGCCTCGGGTTCCTCCAGACGACCGTCATCCGGCTTCTGACGGCGGGAGTAACCGTGTACGTTGTCTCGCTGTTCTTCGCAGGCACTGAGGCTCCGGTTGTGATGCCCCAGACGCTGGGAGAATCGGTTGCACTCAGGGAGATGCTCGCCGCATGGACAATATCTACGCTTGAATTGCTGGCGAAGATACTGCTGATAATCGTGCCCGTCATGACCGTGCTCGAGACGCTGAAGGCACTCGGTTGGAACGACCGCATCGCCAATGCATTCAAGCCGTTCATGGCAATTCTCGGCCTGAGTCCCGGCGTCTCAGGCATGTGGGTTGCGGGGGCGTTCTTCGGTATCATCTACGGAAGCGCGGTAATATCTGAAGAGGCGGCCAGCGGTAGATGCAGCAAAGAAGAACTGAAAAGGCTGCACATCTCACTCGGCATCAACCATTCGATGGTCGAAGACCCCGCACTGTTCCTGGCCCTGGGCATAAACCTGTTCTGGACGGTGGTTCCACGGTTCATCGCCTCTGCCATGGCTGTCCACGCATACCGGCTGATAGTGGCACTGGTCGCCAGAGTCCGTGCGCAAAGACAGACAGCACCCGCCTAGGCTTGCGGCACCTCAACAAGCTTGCGCCTGGACGAGTGTCCGGCAACTATCCGGACGTCGGAAGGAGCAACGTGGTAGTACGCGGCAACCGCCTTGAGGACCGCACCATTCGCCTTCCCCTCGGTCGGCGGTTCCTTCACCCGGACCACCAGGTGGTCTTCGACGGCCTCGATGCCTGGCGCTTTCGAGTTCGGTTTCACTTCAACTCGAATTTTCACACAGCCTCCTGGTCCAGACCTTATCACCTTCCACATAGTCAAGCAGCACGCGCTCGATGTCATTCAACGGACCGGGAGTATCGACAAGGACATGTATGTAGTCTTCCGTCGTGCCCGCCCAGACTCCGCTACCCGGTTCTGTCTCGCCTTCCCAGAGTGCTTCGCGCACGCTTCCGAGGCACGATTCTTCGTACCGGATACGACTTCGCACTGCGACCTGATTCATCAGGGCAGCGCGTTCCCGCAGTACTGCTGACGCAACGGCGCCATCCATATCCGCAGCCGGCGTACCAGGGCGGGCAGAGAACGGGAACACATGGATGCGAGAGAAACCCGCCTTTTCGCAGAACTCCACGGTTTCCCGGAACTCCGTCTCCGATTCGCCGGGGAAACCGACAATGACGTCAGTCGTCACGGCCATGTGACGAGACGATCTGCGCAGCCTGTCCATCGCGGCAAGAAAGGTCGATGGGGAGTAGCCCCTGCGCATCCTTCCGAGCACGCCGGCGCTGCCGCTCTGCAGGGACATGTGGACATGAGGGCAGACTCGCGCATCACCCCAGCTTTCAAGCAGCGCGGTTGACAGCTCGTACGGCTGAAGCGAAGAGAGTCGCAGTCGACGTAGCCCATCGATGGCGAGCACGCGCCGCACCAGGTCTGACAGGCGCGTTCCCTCGTGCGAGTACGCGCCGATCCTCGTTCCTGTCAGTACGATTTCGTGATGGCCTTCACGTACGCGGTCGGCCACCTCTTCAATCACACGCTGCAGCGGCACAGACCGCTCAGACCCGCGCACCAGTGGAATCACGCAATAGGCGCAGGGCAGGGAACACCCTTCCTGTATCTTAACCATCGCACGACTCCTCGGTTTCCAGAGCCGGGTACCACAAGCTGCGTGGCCGGGATGACGCTCGCGTACATACTCGGCTACAACATCGGGGAGTCGTCCTTTGTCATTGTTCTTCACCGCCATGTCGGCAAGTAAATCGAGTCGGCTGGCCTCCATCTCTACACCACAGCCGGCTGCAACAATCAGGGCGTCGGGATTGCGTTTCCGCATGCTTCGCAGCCACTGTCGCACTTTCCTGTCGGCTTCGGAGGTCACAGTGCAGGTGTTCAGGATATACGCATCAGCTTTCTCACGTGGTCCGACCAGAAGGAATCCATGCGCTTCAAGTCGACGGCCATAGTCCTCCAGTTCGGCATGATTGAGCTTACAGCCGAGCGCATGAATCGAGACACGTGGTGCTGAGCCGTAGTCCATTACGAATGATTATAGCCATGAGGCATGCACCGGGCCAACCGCACGCATACGGCGGCGGGCGCCACCTCTATGGTATAGTACCCGTGTTTGAAGCGCAGTATGAGCACGTCCTCACGCAGTCCACGACCGCCCTGCAGGTGGGAGATTCGCCCCGACGTCACTCGAGAGTATCTCGACGCTGTCAACCAGCCACCGTTGCTGGCACAGCTACTCTACAATCGTCGCGTGGCGGCGGAAGCAGTCCCTGCATACTTGGACCCGACTCAATTTCAGGCCGGCAGCCCGTTTCTCATCCCCGATGTCGACAAAGCGGTCGAGCGCATCTACAAGGCGCTGCGGGACCGAGAGAAGATAGGAATCTTCGGTGACTTCGATGTAGACGGTGTCACATCCACAGCCGTTATCAAGGAGACACTCGCGCTCCTGGGTACCGACGCGCTGGTCTACATTCCCGACCGTTCCGAAGGTCACGGGCTTTCCGCCGACGGCGTGAGGTATTTGCGTGACCAGGGCGCGTCGCTGGTCATTACATGCGACTGCGGCGTCACAGACCTCGAAGAGGCTGAGAAATCGGCTGCGCTGGGTGTCGACCTCATCATCAGTGATCATCATGTTCCGCTATCCAGGCTCCCCAGGGCAGTCGCGGTTGTGAATCCCAAGCGAACAGACAGCCGTTACCCGTTCCGCGAGTTCGCAGGGTGCGGCGTCGCATACAAGCTCATGCAAGGCCTCTTGTACGGCGATTCTCGCATGGCTCAGTTCGAGCTTCTGCTGGAACTTGTCGCCCTCGGCTCCGTCGCGGATATGGTCTCCCTGCACGGTGAGAACAGGTTCTTCGTCCAGAAGGGCCTGCAGACGTTGAATTCGACGCGGCGGGTAGGTGTGCGGGCTTTGATGGCCGTATCCAACCTGGTCCCCGAATCCGTCACGTCAGGCGACATCTCTTGGGCACTGGGTCCACGCATCAACTCGGCGGGCCGCCTCGACCATGCTACCGCCAGCCTCAAGCTGCTCATGACTGAATCCGACGAAGAGGCGCTTGAGCTCGCACGAGACCTGGACAGGACCAATGCACGCCGTCAGACACTCACGACGGAGAGTTACGAACGCGCGAAGGCACGCATCGCGGGACAGCTCGACAGGCCCCTCCTTATGGACACCGACCCGGATTATCCCGAGGGCGTAATCGGCCTCGTAGCCGGCAAGCTCTCAAAGGAATACTACCGCCCGACCGTGATCGTCACGCACGCAGAAGGACAGTGTAGGGGGAGTACGCGCAGCATCCCGGAGTTCGACATGGCGGTTGCTCTTGAGCGTTGCTCAGACCTTTTACTCGGCTTTGGTGGGCATCCCCTTGCGGCTGGCTTCTCGGTCCGATGCGAGGACGTTCCCGAGCTTGAAGAACGCCTTCTCACGCTGGCAGAGGAACGCCTTGCGGACGTCGAGCTTTCGCCGGCCATTGCCATCGACAAAGAGACGTCGTTCAAGGCAGTGGGACGCGAATCATACAGGGCAATGCGAACGCTTGAGCCCTTCGGACAGGGAAATCCGGAGCCCTGCTTCCTCACCAGAGGAGTCAGAGTGCTAGACAAGAGATGCTTCCGCAATCACGAGCACTGGAACAGCCTCAAGCTTCAACACGAAGAAGTAGTACTGGACGCTGTCGATTTCCGCACGGCTTGTCCCGTGGACGACATTCCGGACACCATCGACATCGTCTACACCCTTCGAATACGCCGCTTCAACGGGAATGAGGAACTACAAGCGAACATCATGGACTTCCGCAAGTCGGAATAGTCCGTTGTCATTCCTCTGTCGGCGGCGTGTAATTGCGCCACTTCTTCACAAGGACCACCACTGAGAAGATCAGTATCGCCAGGCTGATTATCTGCCCCTGCTGAAGCCCAAGCACGTAGGCCTCGTTTATCCTCCAGAAGCGGATCAGCAGATCACCCACCGCATACAGGCCAAGATAGACAAGGAAGGACGAGCCGTCGGGCTTTGGCTTCTTGCGCATCCAGAAGACGACGCCGAATACGACCAGATTCCACGCAAGAAGGTAGAGCTGTGTAGGGTGCACAGGAACACCTGGCAACTCGCAGAACGTATTCGGATGGTCATACACAACTGCCCATGGCACGGCCGTGATAGCGCCATGGCAGCAGCCATTAATGAAACATCCTACCCGACCTATGGCCTGGCCAATCGGCGCTCCCAACGCCACCGCGTCACCAACGCGAGCCATGCTCGACCACGGAATATGGTGGACCCTGGTGTAGATAAACGCAGCCAGCGGCACCCCGAGCACTGCGCCCCATAACCCCAAACCGGCGAAACTGAAAAAATCAAAGGGTTCACCGGGATTCAGTATAAGTCGGTCGAGTACATGTACGAGCCGCGACATTATGAGGCCACCCAGCATGCCCCACACGAAGAGACCGAACATGAGATCCTCGGAGATACCCTTGCGCCGTGCCTCCAGCATGGTAATCACGAGGACCGCGACCACCGCGAGCGCGACCATGATTCCGTACCAGCGCACGGTAAGGTCGCCAAGCGTGAAGGCGATGGGATTCCAGTCAAGCACGGGCATCAGCAGTTCCTCCAGTCACGGGAAATTCCCGACTGCAGGACTGAACACTAGCACAATGTCACCCCACCACAAAGCGCCAAAAAGCCTGCGCGCCTGGCAAAGGCCGCTTGACATATGTGGAGAACGCATCTAGCATAACTGAAAATGATTTCCAATTGGAACGTGGCTTGACAGTTGAAGCTCTTCAAGGCCGGACCTTCCGCCTGTTGCGAAAGCGCGGATACAAGAACACACCCCAGCGGCGGGCGGTAGTCCGAGCACTTTCAGAAACAACGTCTCACGTAACCCCGGCGCAGTTGCATGCCGCCGTACGTGAGAAGACACGCAACGTGGGTCTGGTGACCGTGTACCGCACACTCCGGATACTTGTTGACCTCGGTCTCGCCTGCGAGATATCGACGGACGGACGCCAGCCAACATACCTGCTCAGCCGCCCGATGGAGCACCATCACCATATCGTATGCACGAGTTGCGGACAGGTTGTCGACTTCACATCAGACACGATCGAGTCATTGGGACAACGACTTGCCACCGAGACTGGATACAGCGTGCAAAGCCACGTACTCGAGTTCAGCGGCACCTGCCCGGCTTGTCGCAATATGGACCTGCAGTCCTGAATAGGAGGAAGACGAGATGAGCCTTATCAAACGTAGACCCATTCCCGGCATGTGCGTGCCTTTCCTTATTCTTGCCGTAACGGTGCTGGCAATAATACCGGTAGCATGCACACCAGCAACGACCGGAGCAGACACGACGCTTGGGGTCGCGACGACGATTCCAACGGTCGCGGATTTCGTTAAACAGGTGGGTGACGATTTGGTGGAGGTGACGGTCATGGTGCCTGCCGGGGCAAGCCCTCATACCTACGAGCCGATACCCAGCCAAATGACAGCCATGACCGACGCGGATGCATACGTTAAGGTCGGCTCCGGCGTCGAGTTCGAAGTCACATGGCTTGACAAGCTCATCGCGCAGAACCCAGACATCACAGTGGTGGACTGTTCGGCAGGAATCGAGATTGTAAACAACGACCCACACATCTGGAACTCGCCCGTGAACGCGGGAACGATGATCGATAGCATAGTGGCCGGGCTGTCGTCGGCCGACCCTGAGAATGCCGATGTCTATGCAAGCAACGGAGCCACGTACAACGCCCAACTCGCAGAATTGCACGACTACGTAGCCGAAAGGTTCGCTGGCGCAACGGAGCGGCACTTCCTCATCTATCATCCCGCGTTCGCCTATTTCGCCAGGGAGTACGACCTGGAGCAAATCGCCATTGAGAAAGAAGGGAAGACCACCACTCCGCAGACACTGCAGCAGAGTATAGCGCTGGCGCAACAGTACAACCTGCAGTACGTGTTCGTCGCGCCTCAGTTTGCAACTGCAGATGCTGAGAGTGTAGCCGATGCAATCGGCGGCGAGACGGTGTTCATCGACCCGCTGCCAGGCTCGTACATCTCCAACATACGTAGCGTCGCAGCCGCGATCGGCCTCGAGCTCGAATAGGAGCCAGGGTGAGAACACACAGCAAGGGAAGAACCATCGACAGTAAAGTGGTCTCGCTGCGAAACGTGTGGGCCCAGCAGGGCGATGTGCCGATACTGGAGGGCGTGAGCCTGACTGTGGAGAGGGGTGATTTCCTCGGCATCATCGGACCGAATGGCGGCGGCAAGAGCACACTGCTTAAGGTCGTTCTCGGCATGGTGAAGCCGGTGAAAGGCGAAGTGACGGTATGGAGCAAACCGCCAGATGAAAGCCGTCATCTTATCGGGTACGTGCCGCAACAAAGCTTTTTCGACAAGGACTTCCATATCACCGTGCTTGACGTGGTGCTCATGGGGCTTCTGTCGCGTTCGCGTCTGCTGCAACGGTTCAACCGGAGTGACCGGGAAAAGGCGCTGGAAGCACTCAAGTCAGTAGGAATGACCGCGCTGCGGGACCGGCCCATCGGGCATCTATCTGGCGGAGAGCAACAGCGCACTTTCATTGCGCGAGCCCTCGTGCGCAATCCTTCGCTTCTTTTGCTGGACGAGGCGCTATCCGGAATCGATCCCACGACCCAGACGGAGTTGTACGACCTCTTGTTTGACCTTTCCCAACACATGACCATAATCATGGTGTCGCATGACCTCTCAGCGATTTCCACGCACGTTGACAAGGTAGCCTGTTTGAACCACAAGCTGCACTACCATGGCTCCAAGGAGATACCCCCCGAGGACATAGAGGCAACGTACGGATGCCCCGTTCAGCTACTCGCTCACGGTGTGCCGCACAGGGTGCTCGGGAGGCACGAATGATGTCCGTGCTCCAGTACGATTTCATGCAGCACGCACTCGCCGCAGGCGTGCTCGTAAGCATCGCATGCGGAGTCGTCGGCACGTATGTTGTCGTTCGCCGGATGGTATTCATCAGCGGCGGCGTCTCACACGCGACGTTCGGGGGTATCGGGCTGGCGTACTACGTTGGCTTCAATCCAATAGCCGGTGCGCTCGGTTTCGCGGTGCTTGCAGCAATGGCGATGGGCATCCTTTCACGACGGATGCACCTGTCCGAAGATACCGGCATCGGGGTGCTGTGGGCGACGGGAATGGCGCTCGGGGTCGTCTTCGTTGGTCTATCCGACGGATACGCGCCGGACCTGTTCAGCTACCTTTTCGGCAACATCCTGACCGTTCAGCGCAGCGATCTGCTATTCATGGCCCTGCTCAACGCCGTGATTATCATTACGGTACTTGCGTTCTACAAGGAATTTCTGGCCATCTCATTCGACGAAGAATTCTCTCGCGCGGAAGGCGTACCGACGAACGCACTGAACATGGTGCTGCTCGGACTGATCGCGCTCACGATTGTCATGGTTATCCGGGTCGTAGGCATAGTGCTCGTGATAGCTCTGCTGTCGATTCCTCCGGCAATAGCCCGGCAGTACACCCACCGGTTATCCACGATGATGTGGCTGGCCGTCGCGGTGAGCGTGGTGCTCGCGACCGGCGGGATAGCGCTCTCGTACGTAATGGACCTTGGCTCAGGCGCTACGATAATCCTCCTCGGCGGCGTCGCTTTGCTCCTGGTCATGCTCGAGCGGCGGCGATCGAATCACCGGCTGGGACCATCGTCGGCGAATCGCAATCCAAGGGTGTCTGGTGGGGAAGAATAGCGAATGGCATTCGGCACGGTCCAGCTACCAGCCTGGATTGTGCAGCGAGGCAAGCGCGAGCAACACAAAAAAACCGTCACTACAGAGGCAGAACCATCACGAGGACGGCGCCGCGCGCCCGAGCAGCGCCGACAGCATGACCACGGCGGCTTCCTTGTCAAGAGGTTCGTTGTTGTTACCACACTTGGGTGACTGAATACAACCAGGGCACCCTTCGAGGCACTCGCACCCTTGTACGAGGCCAAATGTGGCTGCCCACAATCGATCGATGATGTCGTACCCCATCTCTGCGATGCCGACACCGCCAGGGTGACCATCATAGATGTAGACCTGTGGATACATGCTGTCCGTCCCGACCGGCATAGACACTCCACCGATGTCGTTCCGGTCGCACAACGCGAACAGCGGCAGCATGGCAATCATCGCGTGTTCACACGCGTGTAGTCCGCCGTGGAGGCCGGCACCTGAAGACGCGATGGCTCCGACCACCCGGTCCGGGACATCAAACCAGAAACCGCGTGTGTCAAACGTGATTTCCGGCAAATCCAGCGGCTCTTCGCCGAGGAATTCATCCGAGAACTGCCTTTTCTTGCGGAAACCAACTACGTGGTTAGTAACCCTTACATCTCCCAGGTACGTCTTCACATCGGCCACCTGTTTCTCAGACGTTACGGCTCTCACCCGTATGTCCGTCAGTTCCCGTGCCTGCGTGTAGTAGTCGACATCGCACGCTTCCGCCCAGGCAAGTCGTGCTCCAATATCAAGTTCCCGCACAACAAATGTCTCCCCCTGGTGCAGATACACCGCTCCCGGGTGCAACTGCGAGAGGGCGACTGTCCCGTCCACGCTTTCAAGCATGGTGCCGGTGGCCAGATTCATGATCTTGTAAGCGCTGCCAGCGGACCTGAGATTGACACGCTGCGCCGGATACTGCAGCTGCGGGTCAGGGAATACCTTCCCTCTCCGCATCCGGAGAGCACCAGTGCTCACCAGTTTCTCCACCACGCCCGGCGCGGATCCGGAAAGTGCAGCGACTTCGTCCGGCGATAGCGGCTTCTCCCAGGCGGCGCACAGGAGATGAGGCTCGACCACATAGGGATTATTCCTGTTCACGAGTGCGCGCTCGAAACGTCGGGAGAAGAAGAACCCGGGATTGTGCATCAGGTACTGGTCGAGCGGGTTATCCTGTGCAATGAGCACGCTGAGGGAGGCGCTGTCCCTGCGCCCGCTACGTCCAGCCTGCTGCCAGGCGCTTGCCATATTCCCGGGATAGCCCGCGAGCACCGTGGCATCAAGGTCGCCGATATCAACACCCAGCTCCAGTGCGCTGGTCGATACGAGACCGTCAAGCTCACCACTGATGAATCTTTGCTCTATATCGCGCCGCGTATCGGCGAGGTAACCCGCTCTGTACGGACTGATTCGGGCCGCGAGCTCGGCGGATAGCCGCTCGCGCGCATAGACATAGATAAGCTCGGCGACACGCCGGGTGCGTGCAAACACCAGGCTGCGTATTCCACGTGAGACAAGTCGACACAAGAACGCGCTTGCCTCCGTATTCGGGCTTCTTCGGCCTCCGGTCTTGATGTTTACTACGGGGGGATTCCAGAAGGCAAAGTACTTCTCTCCGTGAGGGACCTCCATACCATCCACCTGTTCGAACTCCACACCACAGAGTGACAAGGCATGTTCGGCGGGGTTGGCGATGGTCGCCGAGGAGCAGATAAACACGGGATCAGAACCGTACATGATGCAAAGGCGGGAAAGCCTTCGAATCAGGTTCGCAACGTGCGCGCCGAGAATGCCCCTGTACGTGTGCGCCTCATCGAGGACCACAAACCTGAGTCCGCGCAGGAAACGTGCCCAGAGGCCGTGGTTTGGGAGAATGCCGAGGTGCAGCATATCCGGATTTGTAAGCAGCACCCGCGCACGCTTTCGTATTCCGGATCTCGTGTCCTGCGGTGTGTCCCCATCAAACGTGTCGATTGCACCAAGGGCACCAGCGCCACGACCGACCATGTTCCGAAGGGAAGCCAGTTGATCCTGTGCCAAGGCTTTCGTGGGAAACAGGTACAGGGCCGTGGCACGGCTGTCACTCGCGAGCGCATTCAGCGTGGGCACCTGGTAGCAGAGACTCTTGCCGCTGGCACTTGGCGAATTGATGACAACGTGATGCCCATCAAGGGCGAGATCAACAGCCGCAGCCTGATGACGATAAAGAGAATCTATACCAAGTCGTGATAACCGCTTCTCAAGTGCGGGGGCCAGTTGATGTTTGAGCGTGCCGAACTGCCCCTCGGACTCGGGAATGCGCTCGACATGAACAAGCTCGTCCCGGTATTCAGGATCGACAACGAGTTGATGCAGAAACGCCGACGGATGCATCAGTCAACGGGGAACGGAAACACCTCCGTCGTGGCATCGAGGAGTTCGGCCTCCGGATAATTTTGCGCAATGTAGTTTATCGCCGCATCCATGGTCTCACGCGCGTGATCGACACGGTTGCTAACGCATGCGAGCCCGATTGTAGTCAACTGCCACCTATCCATATGGTCGACCTCGGCTGCCGCCACGTGATAGCGGTTCTGGACGCGGGCTATGGCCGACTGCACGAACTGTCGCTTGCCCTTGAGCGACTGGTTTTCAGCCAGACGGAGAGTAATTGTGCTTACGGCAACATTCATCTGTGTAGGTGTGCCTTGCGGGCGGCATTCACACGTATAATATGGCACATAAGGAGTGACTTCAAACATGCGCTACTCAGTCGAATGGAATGCAGATCACGCAAGCCTGCTTGACCAGAGCCTTCTGCCGTCGGAGGAACGGTATATCGAGATACGCACGGCGGGCGATATGGCCGACGCCATACGCACGATGAAGGTGCGTGGCGCGCCTGCTATCGGCGTCGCAGCGGCCTACGGCGCCGTGCTCACTACCCTTGCGACCGAAGGAGAAGCGATAGGGAAACGAACACGCTGCATCGAGAAGTCAATCGACAAACTCGCCGGCACCCGTCCGACAGCAGTGAACCTGTTCGCCGCGCTCGAGCACATGAGGGACACACTACACACCTCGAAGCCTGAAGATCTCTCACAGAGAATGCTGGAAACAGCACGCGGGATACATGAGCACGAGATCCGGGCTACCACGAGTATCAGCACATATGGCGCTTCGCTGATTCCGGAAGCGGCCACGGTGCTGACGCACTGCAACGCAGGTATGATCGCGACTGCGGCATACGGCACCGCGCTCGGGGCGATCGCCGAGGCGCACCGCCAGGGCAACATCACAAGGGTGTTCGCTACCGAGACACGTCCGCTCTGCCAGGGAGCGCGGCTCACCGTGTGGGAACTGACCGCGGCGAAGATACCGACCACTCTCATTACCGACAGCATGGTGGCGCACATCATGGCCACATGCGGCATCTCCTGCGTCATAGTGGGCGCGGACCGGATTGCTGCAAATGGTGACGTGGCGAACAAGATAGGAACATACGGTATCGCTGTCATTGCACGGGCGCATGGTGTGCCGTTCTACGTTGCAGCACCGACAACTACGATCGACCTGGCCATACCGTCGGGGCGGGAGATCACGATAGAAGAGAGGAACCCGGTAGAGGTTACTCACAGCGGAAGCGTGCGAATTGCCGCCGCGGGATGCGAAACGCGCAACCCCGCTTTCGATGTCACGCCGAACTCGCTGGTCACGGCCATCGTGACGGAGCGCGGTATAATACGGAATCCAGATAAGGTACGGCTGCGTGACGCCGTCGGAGCACAGCCCTAGAGGAGGTCCTGACATGCCAATTTACGAGTACTATTGCACGAAATGCAAAGATGTGTTCCAGATGCAGCGACCGATCGCCGACTACAGCAAGCCCGCTCCCTGTCCGGCATGTGGGAGCGGGTCTCAGCGACTCATATCGAGCTTCGCATCGAAGATCGATTACAACCTCCAGATACCGAACAAGGAACCGTTCAGAAGGCTTGACTAACGCACAGAAAGGAGGGCCACCATGGAACTATCTCCCCTGGCCCGAGAGCGACTGGAGCGAATCGGAAAGCTCTCCCCTGAGGAACAGCGGAAGCTGACTGACGAGCGTGAGATCGAAGATCTCCTCGCACCATTCTTTGCAGGAACAAGCAATGCGGACGACCTCTGGCAACAGGTCAAAGATCGTACGCAGAAGGACCCTGACTTCCTGCGGCGCACTCAGAGCAGACTGCTCGATTCCATCCGTTTGAACACAAGCGACATAGACTTGAAACGGTACAGCGACGCGGTATTGGGCCTCGAGACACTCAAGGATTCCAGTTCCTATTCGACCATCGAGATGCTGCAGGGCTCCATAGCCTCGCTCAGGCAACGATACGCCGAGATGCGGCAGCAGGCGTACGAACAACTACGCCGCCAGGTCGACCAGCAGGTCAGAGCCCAGTCCGAACAGGCCAGGCAACAGGGCCTGCTAATGGACACAGAAGCGTCCGTAGAAGCCAGCATCAAGGCAATGCCGGAATGGCGCGATTTCATATCGAAGCAGGAGGCGAGCGCGGGGCAGGCATTGAACGATTACCTCTCACGAATCAGGGACGTGCTCTAGGCCTTTGACCCTGCACGATGACAACTGCGATTGTCCTGGCGGCGGGGAGGGGGAGCCGCCTGGGCAAGCTCTCATACGACCGCCCGAAATGCCTCCTGCCACTGGCACGCGAGACAGTTCTGGACCGGCAACTCAGGCTGCTCAAGCATGCGGGCGTCGACCGGGTCATCATCGTCACCGGATACCGCAGCGATGATATCGTTGCGCAGAAACAAGCGCCCACGACAACCCGTTGCACGCAGTAAGAGAGTCATCTCTTCGCACCTGCGCACCATGGACTTCCTTCGATCCACATGGACGTTCTCTACAACGGAGACGTAATCCTCTGCTGCAATGACTGGGAGCATCGGCTGGTGGTGGGCAATCTCCGCTCCACATCTATCAGGACCCTATGGAACTCAGGGCGCCTGAACAACATCCGCCGGTCGCTTGTGTCCGGCCAGGCACGATCCATTGCGCCATGCAGCACGTGTTCGCTCGCATAGCACACCACTAGCGGCACACTTCCTCGCAACTGTCCTGAATGCAACAACTGACGGTACCATGTTGACTATTCACGTCCATTATGGTTAGTATGACCGTAATGGTCATATCGTCCAATATAACCATTACGGTCGATATGGTCGCTATGACAGAAGCGCTGAGGAGGAAAATCAATGCTCAAGAAGATATCGGCTCAGAAGGCGCGGCAGAATTTCGGCGAATTGATGGATGAGGTACGATTGCGCGGCGACCGCTATATCGTGAATCGCGGTGAAAAACCGCTCGTGGCCGTCATCCCCGTCGAGGAGTACGTCGCTTGGGAACAGGCCCGCGAACGACTCTACAGACGCATCGTCGAATTGCGCGAGAAGAACCGCCAGCAGGAATCAGACGAACTCGAAGCACAGATCAAGCAAGCCGTAGAGGCCATCCAGTAGCACGGCTCCATATCGAAATCCATGTGGAGAGTCGTACTGGACAACGCCGCCCTGACCAGCGCGCTCCTCAACCCTCACGGGTCGGCAGCGCGCCTCCTCGATTACGCCCACGATGGAAGGCTCCGGCTGTTCACCACCGACCGGATGTTGGCACTTGAAGGCAAGGTGCTGCGTCACCCGGCGCTGACACAGCATCATGGGCTGGACACAAAAAGCATCAAGGAGGTCATCAAAGACCTTCCCGTCCTGCTATGCCTTGTCCGAAGCAGTGCCGGAAAGAAAAGGCCGCATGAGGGGATGGCTGCAGAACTTGCAACATGCGTCACTTCGAGTCACGCGGATTTTGTCGTCACCGCCATGAGGCTTCCTGCACACGATATCAAGCAGGGGGGCACACGGATAGTGAAGGCCGACCAGCTCGTAAAGCTGGTCGGCCATGAACCATGACTGTTTTTCTAGCGGCTTATCCGCGTACCAGCGCCTGCCACGACGCCCTCAAGCTCCTGAAGCGTGCACCAGTTGATGTCACCCGGTATTGAGTGCTCCAGCGCGGCATACGCGTTGCCATAGCGTAGGCCCTTTTCGGCGTCTCCGGTTGTGTAGCCGTAGAGGAAGCCGGACGAGAATGAGTCGCCAGCCCCGACCCGATCTATGATTTCAACGTCATAGGTCTTGTCCTCATACACCGTGCCTCCAGCGTACACGATGGCGGTCCACTGGTTCCTCAGCACGCTGAGGTCCGTTCGGATAGTGATGCACACGGCCTCGAAATTGAACCTCTCGGCGAGCTTTCTAGCCACTTCCTGGTAGCTGTCCGCCCGTATCTTGAGAACCTTTGCGGTATCCTCCTCCGTCGAGATGAGCACATCCACATAGTCCATCAACGGCTCCATGACCTTGTGCGCCTCATCCTCTGTCCAGAGACGGGCCCGGTAGTTGAGATCGCATGCAACCTTACAACCGGCGTCCTTGGCAGCCTTGAGGGCTTCGACGGTTGCTTCCGCGGCAGACGGGCTGAGGGCCGGCGTTATGCCGGTTGTGTAGAACCACTTGGTGCCGGACAGGAATGACGGCCAGTCGACCTCGCCAGGTTTGATTCTGCTCATGGCGGAATTCGCCCTGTCGTAGATGACACGGCTGGCACGAGGAGAGGCTCCGAATTCGACGAAGTAAATGCCTACGCGATCGTCTTTCGTCCACACGACATGCGATGTATCGACCCCCTGCTCTCTCGCCTTGTCACGAATGAAGTGGCCCATTGAGTTGTCGGTCAGCCTCGACACCCAGGCACTGTTCAGACCGAGACGACTGACATTGCAAGCAACACTCATTTCGGCGCCTCCCGCATTCGCCTCGAATGAGAAGGCATGCTCTATCCGCCGGTAGTTCGGCGGCGAGAGCCTCAGCATTGTTTCACCAAACGTAACTACGTCGTACATGGCATTTGTACTCCTCTCACGTCATTCGCGCCTATGAAGTGCGTCCAATCTTCACGGCTTCGATAAACTGCTTGGCCTTTTCACTGATGACATCGAACTTCTTCTCTGCGAGTGCCTTCTTATCCACGAGTGATGTGGCAGCAGAGACGCAGGATGCGCCGGCACGAATGAAGTCCGGCGTGTTCTCCAGAGTCACACCCCCCGTCGGTGTCAGGCGGACCTGCGGTAATGGTCCCTTGATGTCCTTAAGATATTGCGGGCCTACAACACCCGCAGGAAAGACCTTCACTATGTCCGCACCGGCATCCCATGCGGCCAGTATCTCTGTCGGGGTGAAGGTACCTGGAATGACTATCTTGGCGTACCTGTGCGCCATACGAATCACGTCCACATTCAGGTTCGGACAGACGATGAAATCCGCCCCGTTCAGTATGACTGCCCTGGCGGTCTCGGGGTCGAGCACCGTGCCCGCACCAAGCAGGATGTCCTTCGGGGCCTTCTTCTTGAACTCCTTGATGGTGTCCATCGCTCCCGGAACAGTCATCGTGACTTCTATGGCTTTCACTCCGCCTTCGGCCACAGCGCCACATACGTCAAACGCCTGCTCGGCTGTCGCCACGCGCACAATCGCTATCACTCCCGTATCTATAATCTTATGCAGGTCCTCAGTCATCGCGTCCATTCTGCTCCTCCCTCTTGTTGCGACTCAGGGAACACGAGTGTCCCCCATCAATGCTGCTGTTCGGCTCTCGCCTGTGCGAGCTTCGCCTCGAAATCCCTGCGTGCAGGGGTGAAGATCTCGAGCATTTCGCACGGTTCTTCACCGGAAATCCCTGTGTGCTCCAGGTTGCCCGGCACCCAGATGACATCGCCAGCCTTCAATCCATAGAGCCTGCCCGCCAGCAGGATGTCGACCGAGCCCGAGAGCACGAGAATCATCTGCTCGTGGGGATGGCTGTGTATAGCTCCCGCGGTATGCGGAGCAACTTTGGAGAAACTCAATGTAAGGTCTTTGCCCGGGACAATCCGGGTAGTTATCTCGGGCGCCAGATGGAACTCCGGTACGCTGGACACGGTTGTAACGTAACTCCCGTACTCAGACTCGTTCGCTCTCGGATAGTCTTCAGTCACCTTGCCCTCCTCAAAAGGTAGCAGAGCTATTGTGGCATCGCTCGACTGGAACCTTCAAGCCCGATGCCGAACTACGAATCTGCCCCCAGAGACTTGAGCCAATGCGCGAAGTGTGTGGACCCCGCATTCGTTTCAAATCGGCCACGCATTGGCACAGCGATAATACCACACGTACGAACGAGCACGGGTCACGCACTCAAAGAGGCGAGCCGCACAGCCGGTCACGACGTAGCCTCACGTTTGGTTGCCCGCCTTCAGCGGCATACTACCCTCTATCATGTCGTCAAGACTTGCTCCTGCGATACACATGGGTAGCACGTTTTCTTCCTGCTCAACGACAAATTCAAGCAGGAATGCACCGGGACACGTCCTCGCGCGTTCCAGTGCCGCCGTTATTTCCTCGACGCTCTCCACACGTTCCGCTGGAATCCCGTATGCTTTGGCAAGCATCACAAAGTCGGGTGTACGAAGCGCCACATCGACGTAGCGACCACTACAGTACACTTCCTGCAACTGGCGAACCATCCCGTGATACCCGTTGTTGAGAACGGCAATCTTGACCGGAAGGTTTTCCTGGGCAATGGTCGCGAGTTCCTGCATTGTCATCTGAAAGCTGCCATCTCCCGCAACAACCCATACGGTCTGCTCCGGGTGCGCGATCTGTGCTCCCAGAGCGGCGGGGACCTCAAAACCCATCGTGCCGAGTCCCCCCGATGTAACGAGACCGTTCCGCCGGGGCGAACCATACTCCTGAGCTGTGAACATCTGGTGCTGGCCCACGCCTGTGACCAGAATCGTATCCCGGTCAACACTGCGGCAAATCGTACGGATAACCTCCCGCGCCGACAGTCGCTTGCCCCCCGTTTGAACCGTCAACGGATAATCACGGCGCCACTCATTCACTTGAGCGCGCCATGCTGACCTATTCATGGTCTTCACCAGGGGATTGAGCTGAGTCAACACTGCCCTGATGTCTCCAACAAGGGATGCAGAAGGCACAACATTCTTGGCGATTTCCGCAGGATCAATGTCAATGTGTACGACACGCGCGTTCCGCGCGAACTCACTGGTACGCATCGTTGCACGATCACCCAGCCGCGTTCCCAGCGCAAGCACGAGGTCGGCATGCTGCACAGCCCGGTTGGCATAGCCGGAGCCATGCATGCCGAACATTCCCAGGTCAAGGTCATGATGTGGCGGAAAGGAACCGAGGCCGAGCAACGTGTGAACAACAGGCGCCTGCATCGTTTCAGCGAGTTCATGTACTTCATCGTACGCGCGGGAGATAATCACACCTCTTCCGGCAATAATCAGTGGGCGTTCAGCCCTGTTCAGCAGGTCCGCAACACAGGCCACGTCTGTGGAATCGGCATCGGAAGGAGGCGAGTAGCCCGGGAGGTTGACGGACACGGGGTAAGAGAACTCAGCATATGCGACCTGCACATCTCTCGGAATGTCGACCAGGACCGGGCCCGGACGCCCCGTCTGGGCGATGTGGAACGCCTCCTTCAGAATCCGTGCGAGATCACGGACGTCCCTGACAAGATAGTTGTGCTTTATGACAGGCAGCGTAATGCCTGTTATGTCACATTCCTGAAAGGTATCTTTGCCTATTGAGGAACCTGCAACCTGGCCCGTGATAACGACCATCGGAGTGGAGTCCATATAGGCATCGGCTATTCCTGTGACCAGATTTGTGGCACCAGGCCCAGATGTGGATACACAGACGCCGGCACGGTGCGCTACGCGTGCGTATCCTGCCGCGGCATGTGCCGCGGCCTGTTCATGACGCACGAGCACCCGGCGAATCTGCGGATAATCGTAGAACGCATCGTACATCGGTACGACTGCCCCACCGGTAAGGCCGAAGATAACTTCAACTCCCTCGCGCACCAGGCATTCGCAGAGTATCTGTGCACCCGTAATCATCGGTTTATCCATCCTTTGTTGTATTCGTAATGCCACACAAAGAAGAGGGACCCTCCACCCGGGAGGGCCCCTCTGTCAATTCTGTTCGATTTCCGTTTCGCTAGGTTGACAGCCCCCCAGGCATGCGCACACTGCGCACAACCACAAGCACGAGGCTGCCAAGCATGAGGGCTCCGAGAGACTTCAAATCAATCATAGGCTTCGTGTCAGGGATGATAGGTGTACAGAATTGCAGGTGTCAAGGCTCTTCGTTGCTGCAAGAAGCATTCCCGTATAGAATCTGGCGGGGAGGTGGGAGACCATGAGCAAAGCCACCATAGGAATTATTGGAGGCAGCGGCCTCTATCAGATAGATGAGTTGACCGACGTCCATGAGACTCGCGTGGATACGCCGTTCGGTTCTCCTTCAGATGCCATCATCACGGGTGTGCTCGAAGGGACACAGGTGGCATTCCTGCCGCGTCACGGTCGCGGGCACCGCCTGAATCCTTCAGAGGTGCCGTACCGGGCCAATATCTATGCCCTTAAGACTCTCGGAGTAGAACGCATCATCTCCGTCAATGCCGTAGGCAGCCTGCGCGAGGATATCGCTCCGATGGATATCGTCATACCCGATCAGCTGATTGACCGTACAAGGCACAGGCCATCCACATTCTTCGAACACGGCGTGGTTGCCCACACTGCCTTTGCAGAGCCATTCTGCCCTGGCCTCAGAGACCATGTGTACACTGCCGCAAGCGCGAGTGGAGCCAGAGTCCATTATGGTGGTACATATGTGGTGATGGAAGGACCCCAGTTCTCTACCAGGGCAGAGTCTGACCTTTACCGCTCGTGGAATGCGCACATCATCGGAATGACGGCCCTCCCCGAGGCAAAGCTGGCCCGCGAGGCAGAGATATGTTACGCGGTCCTTGCCTTCGTTAGCGACTATGATTGCTGGCACCCTGAACATGCGTCCGTCACGACGGAGATGATCCTGAAAGCTCTGCGTGCAGGTGTCGATACGTCACGGAAGGTCATCACAGAATCCGTATGCGCCCTGCCGGACAAGCGAGACTGCGCCTGCATGACATCACTGGCAGACGCCATCGTCACTCCGACTCATCTGATACCTGAAGAGACACGGCGGGCGCTTGAACCCATCGCCGGCCGCTATTTCTCAAGCCGCAACTAGAATCATGGTCAACCCTCGACATCCACGCTGGCTCTTGTTGACGGGAAAGCCCGGGAGCGGAAAGACGACAATCATCCGCAAAGCGCTGGATGGAACACAGTTGAGAGCAGGCGGTTTTCTCACAGAGGAGATGCGCGAGAACGGCGTGCGAACCGGATTCCGTATAGAGACTCTCGACGGGAAACGAGGAATGCTGGCAAGGCGCGACACTCAGAACACCCTGCCCCGAATCGGTTCGTACTCCGTTGACACGAGTGTGATGCTCGATATAGCTGTGCCAGCACTGCAAGAGGCCGGAGATTCCGCTGACCTCGTGATCATCGATGAGCTCGGCAAGATGGAAATGCTCTGCCCGGCGTTCGTCCGGGAACTGCACCGCCTCGCAGCGGCGGGTGTCCCGGTACTGGGTACCGTCCTGATGAGTTCTCACCCACAGGGAGACAGAATCAAAGCGTTGCCCTTTGTCACAATACTCCAGATCACCCATGGAACACGCGACAATACCTTCGCTCTCGTACAAGACTGGCTCAAGGAGGTTAAACGCTGCTCCTGACGATTGTGCCGCTCGGACCTCTGCCGCCAGGGGTATTCGATACGCTCGTGAGGTCGATGGCGGCCATTGTGCCATGGGAAATCGCGGCAGCGTCCCGGATCGAGTTGCCCAAAGCCGCCTCGGATGACCAACAGATCGACGCACGGGAGGCAGTCGACCTTCTACCGCCAGGGACCCGGAATGCGCTCATGACAGGCGTGACCGAGCAAGACCTGGGCGTGCCCGGCTACAACTTCGTCTTCGGCTATGCCGTCCCCGAACATTCCCGCGCTGCCATCTCGCTGCACAGGCTGCATGCACTCAAACGAGAGGAAGCAGCGAACGATACCATGCTCCTGGACCGGGCAACGAAAGAGGTACTGCATGAGACAGGCCATCTTCTCGGACTGGGTCACTGCCCTGACCCGAACTGCGTGATGCACTATTCACAGACGCTGCACGACACAGATATCAAGAGCGAGAGATTCTGCCCCCGGTGTTCGCGCGAACTCTCGCGAATGCCCGAGAGTCGACACGAGGGTTGACAGGAGGAGTTCCCAATGGATTTCGAACATGATGAACAGGAGCGTCTCTTTCGCTCGGCAGTGAGGGAGTTCGTAGACTCCGAGGTAGTCCCACACGCAGCCAGATGGGAAGAAGAGGCAGCCTTCCCCTGGAGCACGTGGCGCCAGATGACGGAACTCGGGCTCTGCGGAGTTGCGCTCCCGGCAGAATACGGCGGGGGAGGCGGCAGCAGGACGCTGTTCTACATCACGACCGAAGAGCTCGCACGTGGTTCGACCGCTCTCTCGCTGGCCTATCTGGTCGGGTGCGGCATCGGGATGGACGCCATCTGCCTGAGCGGAACAGAGGAACAGAAGAAAGAATATGTGCCCCGGTGCACTGCAGGCGAACTTGCGTTCTTCGCTTTGACCGAAGCGCACGGTGGAAGTGACGTCGCCCCCATGCAAGTCCGGTACCGCAAGACGGATGACGGATTCGTACTCGATGGCACGAAGACGTTCATCAGCAACGGTGAAGAGGCCTCATTCGGCATGGCATTTGCCACCAGCGACCCTGAACTGAGACACAAAGGCATAAGCGCGTTCGTAATTGAGAAGGACTCGCCAGGACTGGTCGTGGGAAAGAAGGAGAACAAGACAGGCCAGCATTGCTCCTCAACGACGGAACTTATCTTTGATGAATGCAGGATACCCCGGACAGCGCTCGTCGGCGGGGAAGGTGAGGGATTCCAGATAGCATTGCAGTCGATCGCCCAGAGCCGCGTGAGCGTTGCCGCCCAGGCGCTTGGCATCGCCTCGGCAGCTTATGAAGAAGCTGTGC